>NZ_JBIUVO010000003.1:45397-135772 GCF_044742995.1 Pseudomonas sp. NPDC087803 | reverse complement strand
TCTCCTGGTACATCCCCCGCTAACTCGTGGACGGCCTTCTGAAGTCCGGCACCCATGCCAGTGGGGGGGGCGGTACTACCGGCGAGTCGGCGACCCTTGATGTAGAAGAACACATCGCCGTCATCAAAGCCGTGGTCAAACAGGTTGCCGGCCGTATCCCGGTGATCGCCGGTACCGGCGCCAACTCGACCCGCGAAGCCGTCGAACTGACCCGCAACGCCAAGGAAGCCGGCGCCGACGCCTGCCTGCTGGTGGTTCCGTACTACAACAAGCCGACCCAGGAAGGCCTGTACCAGCACTTCAAGCACATTGCCGAAGCGGTCGACATTCCACAGATTCTCTACAACGTCCCCGGCCGCACCTCCTGCGACATGCAGGCCGAGACCGTGATTCGCCTGTCCACCGTGCCGAACATCATCGGCATCAAGGAAGCCACCGGCGACCTGAAACGCGCCAAAGCCATCATCGACGGCGTGAGCAAGGACTTCATCGTGCTGTCCGGCGATGATCCGACCGCGGTCGAGCTGATCCTGCTGGGTGGCAAAGGCAATATCTCCGTCACCGCCAACGTCGCCCCGCGCGAAATGGCCGACCTGTGCGAGGCCGCGCTCAAAGGCGACGCCGACACCGCACGGGCCATCAACGAAAAACTGATGCCGCTGCACAAGGACCTGTTCATCGAAGCCAACCCGATTCCGGTGAAGTGGGCTTTGGTTGAAATGGGCCTGATGCACGAAGGCATCCGCCTGCCGCTGACCTGGCTGAGCGCACCTTGTCATGAAACGCTTCGCACGGCCTTGCGCCAGTGCAGCGTCCTGGTTTAATTGAGGAAGTACAACGCATGAAGCGAATGGCCGGACTTTCCGCACTTGCCTTGATTATCTCCAGCACCAGTGGCTGCGGATGGGTCTGGGGCCCGGAAGGTTATTTCCGTGACCGTGGTAGCGATTACCTGGAAGCGCAACAGACTGCACCGATGCAACTGCCACCGAATGTCAGCACCTCCAAGCGTCTGGATCCGCTTTTGCCGATCCCGCGCAATGTGGCTGATGACACCGTCAAGGGCGAATACGTGGTGCCACGTCCGCAACCGCTGACGGCGATTGCCGATGCAACGGACTACTCGCTGCAGAAGAGCGGCGACTCGCGTTGGGTCATGGCCCAGCACCAGCCGGCCGAAGTCTGGCCAGTGGCGGTGCAGTTCTTCCAGGACAACGGTTTCCGTCTGGATGAACAGCGCCCGCAAACCGGTGAGTTCACGACTAAATGGCAGCATGCCGACGAACTGTCCGCCGCCATGGCCAAGCGCCTGAGCGCCGCCGGTGTCGGTGCCGACAGCGAGACCCGCGTGCGGGTGCGCATCGAGCCAGGCGTGCAGCGCAATACCAGTGAAATCTACGTGGTCAGTGCCGAGCGTCCTGCCGGCAGCACCGCCGACGTCGACTTCACCAACCGTTCGGTCAACACTGGCCTGGACGCAGCACTGGTCGACGACATGCTCGCGAGCATGAGCCGGATCTCCGAGAAGGGCGGTTCGGTGTCGATGCTGGCTTCGCGTGATTTCGATACTCCAAGCCGTGTCAGCCTCAGCGAAGACGGCAGCGGCAACCCGGTACTGAACGTCGGTCCGGACCTGGATCGTGCCTGGTCGAGCGTCGGTCGGGCGCTGGAGCAAGGTCAGTGGCGCGTTGAAGACATCAACCGCAGCCTGGGCCTGTACTACATCAACCTGGCCGAAAAAGCCGAGAAGAAAGACGACAAGCCTGGTTTCTTCAGCAGCCTGTTCGGCAGTGCGCCGACCAAGGAAGAAGTTGAAGCCCGCGCCGAGCGTTATCAGGTTCGCCTGAGCAAGGTCGGTGAAAACGTTCAGGTGACCGTCGAGAAGAACATCAACACCGTTGCGCCGGCCGATGTGGCGCGCAAAGTGTTGAGCGTGATTCAGGACAACCTGGGCTGATCACATGCGTTTTGCCGTTCTCGGCAGCGGTAGCCAAGGGAACGGCACGCTGATCGCCAGTGCTGTTTCGTACGTGCTGGTGGATTGTGGTTTTTCCCTGCGGGAAACCGAAAAACGGCTGTTGCGCCTGGGTTTGAACCCGGCGCAATTGAGCGCGATACTCGTAACCCATGAACATGCCGACCACGTGCATGGCGTGGGTTTGCTGTCTCGGCGCTACAATCTGCCGGTCTACCTCAGTCGCGGCACACTGCGCGGGATGCGCAAACCGATCGAACCCGCAGGCTTTCTGGCCGGCGGCGAGCAACTGCAGATCGGCGCACTGAACATCGGGGTCATTGCCGTGGCCCATGATGCACAAGAGCCGACCCAGTACGTATTCAGTGATAACGAGCAGCGGCGTTTCGGCCTGCTGACCGACCTGGGTTCCTACTGCGAGCGGGTGCTGGACGGCTATCGGGATCTCGATGCGTTGATGATCGAGTCCAACCACTGCCGCGACATGCTGGCCCGTGGTCACTATCCGTACTTTCTCAAGCAACGGGTGGGCGGCGAGCTGGGACATTTGAACAACCATCAGGCGGCATTCCTGGTGGCCGAGTTGGGGTGGCAGGGCTTGCAGCATCTGGTTCTCGCCCACCTGAGCAGCAAGAACAACCTGCCGCAGCTGGCCCGGCAATGTTTCGTCGACACCCTCGGGTGCGACCCGGACTGGCTGCAACTGGCCGATCAAGATTCAGGGCTCGACTGGCGCCATATCGCCTAGCCCATCTACTTAGCAAGCGGAGCCCATCATGGAAAAACGAGAAGAACTCTACCGCGGCAAAGCCAAATCGGTTTACAAGACCTACGACGCTGACCGCTTGATCCTGCTGTTTCGCAACGACACCTCGGCGTTCGACGGAAAGCGCATCGAGCAGCTCGACCGCAAAGGCATGGTGAACAACAAGTTCAACGCCTTCATCATGCAGAAACTCGAAGCGGCCGGCATTCCGACCCAATTCGACAAACTGCTGGGCGACAACGAATGCCTGGTGAAGAAGCTCGACATGATCCCGGTCGAGTGCGTCGTGCGTAACTACGCCGCCGGCAGCCTGGTAAAGCGTCTGGGCGTCGAAGAGGGCATGAAGCTCAACCCGTACACCTTCGAACTGTTCCTGAAGGACGACGCCAAGGGCGACCCGTTCATCAACGAATCCCACGTCGTGGCATTCGGCTGGGGCACCGCCGACCAACTGACGCGCATGAAAGAACTGTCGCTCAAGGTCAACGAAGTCCTGAGCAAACTGTTCGACGACGCCGGCCTGTTGCTGGTGGACTTCAAGCTTGAGTTCGGCGTGTTCAGCGACGGCTCGATCGTCCTGGGCGACGAGTTCAGCCCGGACGGCTGCCGCCTGTGGGACAAGGACACCAAGAAGAAAATGGACAAAGACCGCTTCCGCCAGGGCCTCGGTGACGTCATCGAAGCCTACGAAGAAGTCGCCAAGCGTCTGGGTGTACCGCTTTAATCGACGCAAGCATCTGATAGCACGGAGAAAATTTGCGAAAGAGGGTTTGCTTTCCGCAGAAGTGTTGTTATGATGCGCGCCGTTGGAGAGATGCCAGAGTGGCCGAATGGGACGGATTCGAAATCCGTTGTACCTTCACCGGTACCTAGGGTTCGAATCCCTATCTCTCCGCCATTACATAGAAAAAGCCCCGTAGCTGAAGAGCTACGGGGCTTTTTTGTTTCTGCTCGCTTGAGTAATCAGCAAATCCTGTCGTCGGAACCCGAGGTTGAAAAGTCGATAATCGGATGAAACTCGATTGATGCCGGTTCGTACGTAACTCTCGGAGTCTACCTACAGCTCTATTTCAAATGACTCCTTATCCTGACTTACGTGCCCGATACACACATAGATCAGGACAAGAAGGCACCGTTTTTCACATATGGAGAGCGGCTTTGTCCGCTCGTTCAAAGGGGCGCTCCACTGATCAGCGATATGAATCGCGATTGCCAATTTTCCCTGTGCGGTATCATGGTGTAATACTATGAACAACAAACAGCTCGGTACGCTCGCCGCTATATTTTCACGACCCACTCCCGCTACGTTGGAATGGGCGCGCATCGAGTCTCTTTTCAATGGGCTCGGGGCCAAAACCGTGGAGGGCAATGGATCGAGAGTTCGGTTCGAAATGAGAGGCGTTGTCGCCACGTTCCACCGGCCTCATCCGGATAAAGAAGCAAAGCCCTATCAGGTTCGTGATGCTCGGGCTTTTCTTGAACAAGCAGGAGTCACTCCATGAACGTGATGAATTACAACGGGTATGCCGCCAGAATTGAATACAGCGATGAAGACGGTCTTTTTGTTGGCCATATCGCAGGGATCAAGGACGTCGTAGGTTTTCATGGCGAATCTGTAAAAGAGCTTCGGTCCGCTTTTGAAGAGGCGGTTACCGACTATCTGGAGACCTGCGCTAAACTGGGGCGTGCCCCGCAAAAGCCTTATTCCGGCAATCTCAGTCTGCGCTTGGCGCCAGCTCTTCATGCGACAGTTGCGGTAAAAGCGCAATTGGCTCAAAAAAGCATTAATCAGTGGGTTGCGGATGTTCTTGACCGAGAGGCCCACGCCTAGCTTGATTCCCGTGTGAGACCACTAGGTCACGTAGTTCCTGAACAAAGTAAAAGCCCCGTAGCTGAGAAGCTGCGGGGCTTTTTTGTTGCTGCGGGTTTTGTCGAGCACCCGCCTCAGTCACTCACGGCTGCGAGTGCCCAAGCTTCTGTTTGATCAGGTCATACACTTGCTTGTGCGTCGAGTTGCGCAGGGTATTGTCCTTGCAAGCCGTCGCCAGGAAGGTCTTCACTTCGTCCTTGGCGTGCGGATAGAGGCTGGCGACGTAGTCGGCTTCATGCGTCTGGGTGCAGTTGAAGTGCTTGTCGTCTTTTGCTTTGTCTCTAGCCATGGTGCGGCTCCTTTTTTGAGTTGAAGGTCAGGTGGCGGAACAGGGCTGGATCGCCCCATACGCTGAAGAGCGTAGGGGCGCAAAGGTGCTTTGCCAGTGATTCAGGCGAAAAAGGAAGAGGCTGTAGGACGCGGCGCGATCAGATCTCCTTCACCGGCGTCTCCCCCTGCACGCTCTTGATCAACTCGATCACATGTAAACAATCGGACTTGTTCACATAGGATTCGCCACTGGCAATCGTCTCGTGGTTCCCCGCTCGCAGCCTCCAGCGCCATTGGCCTTTGCCGGTGCTCGGGGTGCCTCGGGATTGCCTGTAGATCTCGAAATACATTCAGTTCGCTCCTTGCGATGGTGTTTGCGACAACCTGTGTGGCGCATCGTCGCAAGCCTAGCGGAGCGAGTTTTTTTCGCTATCGGGCATTTGTTTCCAATCGTTGGCAGATGTTTCTGAAGAGTGCGGACTAGAGCGCACGCATCGGCGTCTGGATTGGCCAAAATGTCGCCAATTCCACCTTGCAAGGCTATCGGCGCTACTGCTTAATACGGGACGGCTCATGGCGTCGAAAATCTTCGACGACCGACAATCACTATAAAAAGAGCACTCCATTGACTGAGCACGGAACGCCACAGGCCACACGGGGCAGGTTATCGCTGGTTGTCCCCGTTTTTAACGAGGAGGACAGTCTCCACGCGTTCATCCTGCGCATTGACGAAGTGTTTCAGCATCAGCCGTCGATCGAGCTGGAGCTGGTGTTCGTCAATGACGGCAGCACTGATGCCACACTTGAGCGGCTGCTGGACCGTCAGCAGCACGACGCGCGTCTGCGGATCGTCGATCTGAGCCGCAATTTCGGCAAGGAGGCGGCGTTGTCCGCTGGCCTGCAGATTGCCTCCGGGCAGATCGTCGTCCCCATTGATGCCGATCTGCAGGATCCACCCGAAGTCATCCTGCAGATGATCGAGCGCTGGCGCGAAGGCTACGAAGTGGTGCTTGGCCACCGCATCAGCCGCCGCAGCGATACCTGGGCCAAGCAGACTTCGGCGCACTGGTTCTATCGCCTGCACAACAAGATCGCTGAGCAACCGCTGCCGGAAAACGTCGGTGATTTCCGCCTGATGGACCGGTGTGTGGTCGATGCCTTGCTGACCTTGCCCGAGTCCCGGCGCTTCATGAAGGGGCTGTTTGCCTGGGTCGGGTTTCGCACCACCCACGTTGATTACGAGCGTCCCGAGCGTGTGGCGGGGCAGAGCAAATTCAATGGTTGGCGGCTGTGGAATTTCGCGCTGGAAGGGATCACCAGTTTCAGCACCGAGCCACTGCGGATCTGGACTTACATCGGCGCGGCGGTCTCGCTGGTGTCCTTCGCTTTTGCCATTTTTATCGTGGTACGCACGCTGATCCACGGCGTCGACATGCCCGGTTATGCCTCGCTGATGGTGGCCGTGACGTTCCTCGGTGGCCTGCAATTGATTGGCATCGGCGTACTCGGCGAGTACCTGGGCCGTACTTATATCGAATCCAAACGCCGGCCGGTTTTTCTGGTGCGTCGCGTCTACGACCCCAAGGACTGAAACATGGATCTCAAGGAAACCGACATCCTCGGCGACAGCATCGGCGAGCATTGGTATTACTGCTCCAAAGCGGCGGCGACGCGTCGTCTGCTCGGTGATGCTCCGATCACGCGGATTCTCGACGTGGGTGCCGGCTCGGGGTTTTTCTCGCACCATTTATTGACCCAAACCGCGGCGCAGGAGGCGTGGTGCGTCGATATCAGCTACCCCGCCGATTCCGATGCGACCAGCGCCGGCAAACCGGTGCATTACCGCCGTGATATCTCAGCCATCGACGCCGATCTGGTGCTGCTCATGGACGTCCTGGAGCATGTCGACGACGATCTCGGCCTGCTCAAGTCCTACGTCGACAAGGTGCCGTCCGGCAGCCGTTTCCTGATGACCGTGCCGGCGTTCCAGTTCCTCTGGAGCGGCCACGATGATTTCCTCGAACACAAGCGCCGCTACACCCTGCCGCAGTTTGAAACTCTGGCCCGCGACGCCGGTTTGACCGTGCAGCGCGGTGCCTACTATTTCGGTGCGGTGTTTCCGATTGCGGCGGCATTGCGCTTGCTGCCCAACGAGCCACAGGCTTCGACACCGCAGTCGCAGCTCAAGCGCCATCATCCGCTGGTGAACGGTGTACTCAAGACCCTGTGCAGCCTTGAGCTGCCGCTGATGCGCATGAACCGTCTGGCCGGTCTGAGCGTGTTTGTGCTGGCGCGTAAACCGTGACCTCAGCCGCAAGATCGGCGTTGATCCAGCGCGGCTTGCGCTTTGCCGTAACCGGTCTGTTCGTCACCGCTCTGCATGCGCTGGTGGCGGTGCTGTTTATCAATTTCGTCGCGCCGCAGCCGCCATTGGCCAACGGCGTGGCGTTTGCCGTGGCGACGGTGGTGTCTTATCTGATCAACACCACCTGGAGCTTTTCCGCGCGACTGCAGGGCAAAACCCTGCTGCGCTTTATGCTGGTGTCCTGCGGCGGCTTTTTCCTGGCGATGTTCGTCGCGTGGGCGGCGCAGATTGCCGGTCTGCACTATTTGCTGGGCATCGGTGCCGTGGCGCTGATCATTCCGGCGTTCACCTTTGTGCTGCATAACTTCTGGACGTATCGATGACGGGTTCGAACAAGCATCCGGCCCTCGCGCTGTTGCCAATCCTGCTGGGTGCGCTGGCGTTTTTTCTGGTGATTGGCCCGCGTGCCCTCGACCCGCAAAACATTGCCTGGCTCAAGGACGGTGATCCGGCGACGCATTACCTGGGCTGGGTGTTCTTTCGCCATTCACCCTGGACCTTTCCTCTCGGGCTGAACCCGTCCTATGGGATGGAACTGGGCAGCTCGATCATTTTTTCCGATTCCAATCCGCTGCTGGCGCTGCTGTTCAAACCGTTCAACGGTTGGTTGCCGGAGACGTTCCAGTATTTCGGTCTATGGCTGCTGGCGTGTTTCATTCTGCAGGCCTGGTTTGCCTGGAAGCTGCTCGGCTTGATCACCGACAACCCCGTGTTGCGTCTGCTCGGCGCCGGGCTCCTGGTGTTTTCGCCGCCGATGTTTCTGCGTACCGGTGGGCATCTTTCGCTGGTCGGGCACTTCCTGATTCTCGCGGCGCTGTATCTGGCACTGCACCCGGCACTCACGCGCCGACGTCTGGCGTGGGGGGCGCTGCTCGCCGTGACAGCATTGGTTCACGCTTACCTGTTGGGCATGGTTGCGCTGATCTGGGTCGCGGATCTGTCGGGCAAGTTGTGGGCTGGCAAGCTGACTCGCCGTCAGGTCCTGATCGAGCTGGGCGGCTTGTTCGCGCTGGTGAGCGTGTGCTGCTGGCAGGCGGGTTATTTCAGTATTACCGATGGTGCGGCGGGCGGCGGTTTCGGCTTTTATCGAATGAACCTGCTGTCGCTGGTGGATGCAGACGGTTGGTCGTTTGTCTTGCCAGGTATTCCCAAGGGCGCCGGCGATTACGAAGGCTTCAACTATCTGGGGCTGGGTGTCCTGTTGCTGGTGCCATTGGCGGTAATCGCCTGGTACAGAAGTGGTATCTCGTTGAAGGCTGTATTGTGCAGTCGCCCGTTCCTGTTGTTGGCGTTCATCGGGTTGACGCTGTTCGCCCTGTCGAATCAGATCGGTTTCGGCCTGCAGACGTTCGGCTATCCGCTGCCGAAATTCGTGCTGCGTGCAGCGAGTATTTTTCGCGCTTCGGGCCGGATGTTCTGGCCAGTGTTTTACGCCATCGTGATATTGCTCACTTATCTGGTAGTGCGCGGCTATCGGCCGCGTATCGCCATGGGGTTGCTGGCACTGGCGCTGGTGGTGCAAGTCGCCGACACCCGGATTGCCTGGGCCGGCTTGAAAGCCGCGAAAATGGTTCCGGAAGCTGCGGCCTGGGTCAGCCCGATGCAGGATCCGTTCTGGGCCAGCGCGGCGGCGCACTACAAGAGCATCCGTGCCGTGACACCGAAAAATCAGCCGGACCAGTGGCAGGCGCTTGCCGATTTCGCCGCCACCCACGGGCTGAAAACCGACGCGGCTTACCTGGGGCGTACCAGCCCCAAGGCGCAGGACAAGCTGTTGCGCACCACGCAAGGCCAACTTGCCAGCGGCCAGTACGACAACGATTCGCTGTACATCCTCGATGACGACGCGCTGGACCAGGCGGTGAAGAGCATTCACAGCGAAACCGATCTGTTGACCCGGGTCGACGACTTTGTCGTGCTGGCCCCGGGCTGGAAACGCTGCAGTCAATGTCTGGCGATGGTCGATCAGGGGCGGGCGCTGTCGTCGATCCCCCTGAGCCACCCGGGGCTGGTGCAGATGTTCAACCGCAGCACCCGACAACTGGTCAAAGGCTGGTCGACGCCGGAAGCCTGGGGCACCTGGAGTGATGGACAGGATGCGGAACTGCTGTTGCGCATCGCTCCCGGGGCGCATGCCCTGGTGATTGATGCCTTGGCATTTGCCATGCCGCCAAACCTCAGCCAACGAGTGATCGTCAGCATCAATGGCGTAGAAGCGTTGTCGACGCGGCTGACCCAGGTGCAGGGCAATCGGCTGGAAATTCCGCTCAGCGCAGCGCAGGTGGCCGAGGAATATCTGAATGTCCGGTTGCATCTGCCCGATGCCGTCAGCCCGAGAAAACTCGGGTTCAACGATGATGCGCGAGTCATGGGGCTGGGATTGAAAACCCTGACGGTCCAGTGAAATTGTCGAACAAACCGCCAATCGTCTGATAGACGCCGGTCCCAAGGACTTCATACACTGCCCGCAGTCTGGGGAGCGGGGGGCAATGGATGAATCGAAATGAACTGCGCAAGGCCGACATCAACCTGATGGTGGTGTTCGAGACCTTGATGCTCGAACGCAACGTGACCCGGGCGGCGGAAAAGCTGTTTCTCGGCCAGCCGACCATCAGCTCGGCGCTCAACCGCTTGCGCGCGATGTTCAATGATCCGCTGTTCATCCGCGTCGGCCATCGCATGGAGCCGACGGCCCGGGCCGAGGAACTGTTCAAGTACTTGTCACCAGCGCTTGATTCGCTGTCGGTGGCGCTGAGCCTGACTCACGACTTCGACCCTGCGGTGAGCAACATGACGTTCCGCATCGGCCTGTCCGATGACGTCGAATTCGGCCTGCTGCCACCGTTGTTGCGGGCGCTGCGTCAGGAAGCACCCAGCGTGGTGTTCGTGGTGCAACACGTCGACTACTGGCGCATTCCCGACCTGCTGGCCGCCGGCGACATCACTGTCGGCATCAGCCAGACCCGAGGTCTGCCGGCCAATGCCAAGCGCAAACTGCTGCGGCATATCCAGCCGAGCATTCTGCGCGCCGATGCCTCGGATTCGCCGCTGACCCTCGACGAATACTGTTCACGCCCGCACGTGTTGGTGTCGCACACGGCCAACATCAGCGGCTATGCCGATGAGTGGCTGGCGGAAATCGGCCGCACCCGGCATGTGGTGTTGTCGGTGCCGCAATACAGTGCGTTGCCGGCGTTGTTGGCCGGCACCGACCTGATCGCCAGCCTGCCGGACTACACCGCCGAAGCCATGGCTGCCTCCGGGCTGCTGTTCAAGGAACCGTTCCCGTTCAAGACGCCGATGCTGGATCTGTCGATGGTCTGGCTCAGCCATGTCGACAGCGATCCGGCCGAGCGCTGGCTGCGTTCGCGGCTTGAGGCGTTCATGAGTGAACGGCCACTGACCGCCCCCTGACCCCCACACAAATCTTTTGTAGGAGTGAGCCTGCTCGCGATGAGGGTGTGTCAGTCGACATTGATGTTGTCTGACACCACGCCATCGCGAGCAGGCTCACTCCTACAAGGGTTTGCGTTCGTCTGGTCTGCCTGCTTTGCTCAATGGCAAAGACCCCGGCTGGAGACCTGTCCGATGAGCATTTCCCGTTCGTTGCTGCGTGGGCGCGGCAGTCTCGACAGTGGCAAGGTCGGCATGGTCGAGCTGTTTTTCGATCTGGTGTTCGTGTTCGCCGTGACTCAGCTCTCGCATTCGCTGCTCGCGCAGCTAACGATTACGGGCGCGGTGCAGGTGGCACTGTTGATGGTCGCGGTGTGGTGGGTATGGATTTTCACTTCATGGATTACCAACTGGCTCGACCCGGAAAAGCTGCCGATCCGCCTCGGCCTGTTCGGTCTGATGATCGCCGGTCTGCTGCTGTCGTCCTCAATCCCCAAGGCCTTCACCGAGCGCGGGCTGATGTTTGCCTCGGCCTTCGTGTTCATGCAGGTCGGGCGCACGCTGTTTGCGATCTGGGCGGTGCGTGGCGAGTCGCTGAGCATGACCCGCAACTTCCAGCGGATTCTCGCGTGGTTGATGCTCTCCGGGGTGTTCTGGATCGCCGGGGCCTTTCTCGACGGGCAGCAGCGTTTGCTGTGTTGGGCGCTGGCGCTGTTGATCGAACTGATTTCCCCCTCGTTGTATTTCTGGGTGCCGGGGCTGGGGCGTTCGTCGTTGAGCGACTGGAACGTCGAAGGCAATCACATGGCCGAGCGCTGCGCGCTGTTTGTGATCATCGCCCTGGGTGAATCGTTGCTGGTGACCGGCGCGACATTCGCCGAGCTGACGCTGAGCCTCACCGGAGTCATCGCGTTTCTGGTGGCGGTGCTGGGCAGCATCGGCATGTGGTGGGTGTACTTCGACAGCGGCGCCGAGCGCGCGCATCACCGCATCGCGCATTCGAGCGATCCGGGGCGTCAGGCGCGCATTGCCTACACCTACCTGCACGTGCTGATTGTTGCCGGGGTGATCGTCAGTGCAGTGGCCGACGAACTGGTGCTGGTGCATCCGGATCACGCCAGCGATGCCGGGATTCTGGTGATTCTCGGCGGGTCTTGGCTCTTTCTGTTGGGCAATGCGCTGTTCAAATGGGTCATGTCCGACCGGCCGCTGCCGCCGTTGTCGCATGTGGCCGGTCTGGTGCTGCTCACGCTGGCGCTGCCGCTGGCGTTGAACCACGGGTTGTCGGCGCTGATGCTCGGGGCGCTGACCACGGCGATCGTGGTGTTGGTGGCGCTGTGGGAAAGCCTGGCATTGCGTCAGGCGTCGGCCTCGATAAGCTCGGAAAAAGCCGCAGGAGAGTAGGGCAGGGCTGTGGTATATGTACGACCTTTCTGCCGACTGACTGGAGCACCGCATGCCGCACTTGCACATGGAATACACCGCCAACCTGCCGCAGTTGAACGCTGATGTGGCGTTGATCCGGCTCAACAACACGCTGGTGGGTTCCGGTCAGTTCGCAGCGGAGTTCGATATCAAGAGTCGCGCAGTGAAGGTCGAGACCTTCAAAGTCGGTACCGGCATGGGCGAACGCGCGTTCGTCCACGTGAAGCTGGCGCTGCTCAGCGGTCGTTCGCCGCAGATCAAGAAGCAGCTCTCGGAGAGCCTGCTGGCGGTGTTGCAGGATCTGTGCGAGTGGCCGGCCGGGGTCGAAGTGCAGTTGTGCGTGGAGTTGCTCGATATCGACCGCGATTCCTACACCAAGACCGCCATCGGCGTTTAGGAATCAGGCCGCTTCCAGCTCACTGCACACCTTGATCACCTGCTCGCGCAGCCACACGTTGGCGCTGTCCTGATCGGCGTTCTGGCTCCATTGCATGTCGAGGGTGAACCCCGGCAGGCCGTTCGGCGCTTCGCAGTGATTGAACACCGCGTCGTTGGTCAGCAGGCGCTGGATGCGCCGGGGCAGGGTGAGGATGAAGTCGGTGCCGGTGATCATCTTCAATGCCGCGCTGTAGCTGTTGGAGCGCGCGACGATCTGCCGTTTCTGCGCCTGCCGCGCCAGCCAGCCATCGACCATGTTGGTGGTGGAAGTCCACGGTGTCGGGAACACATGGCGCCGTTCGGTGAAGGCCTGCAGGCTCAGGCGCGGTTCCAGCGGCGTGGCGCGTTTGTCGAAGACACAGACCAGATCGTCTTCCAGCAGCATTCGCGACTTCAGGTCGGTGTGGCTGCGGTGGAAATTGGGGCCGAAGCAGATCACCAGGTCGAGGCTGCCGTCGCGCAGTTCGTCGGCGGGCACGTCGGTCTCGAACTTGTGCATGTTGACCATCACCGGCAAATCGTCGAAGTCGAAACGCTTCAACAGCCGTGGCAACACCAGTTGCTCGAAGTATTCCGGGGCACAGATGTTGAACGTCACCGCTTGCCGGGTCGGGTCAAAGGCTGGGGCGCCGGCGTGGCACAGGTTGATGCTTTCGAGGATTTTCTGCACATGGCCGTACATGGTGCCGGCCTTGTAGGTGGGCCGCATGCCCGTGCGGGTGTTGATGAACAACTCGTCTTCGAAACTGGTGCGCAGTTTTTTCAGGCAGTAGCTGACAGTGGACTGGCTGACGCACAGCGTCTCCGAGACATCCGTGACGCTGCTTTGCTCATACACGGCGATAAACACCATGAGGTCCTGCATGTCGAGCTTTCGAAGCAAGTTACTGTTCAGCATCCGTTCCGTCTCGCTGTGCTCCTTGCGCTGAATCCGCGCAAACGTGTGCGAATGATCCTAACGGAACGATGGTGCCAGGACAAAGCCCTGTAGGACGTTTCAATGTCGCTAGTGGGACAGAAAGTTTTAGCAACACGACGTCGGCAAATAAACCGCAAAAAGATGGCAACAGGCCTCTAGCCCGGCGAGGGCGTTCGGCTTCAACGAATGTGGCGGGCGTACTGTCGAGGGTCGAAGCGCAGCACCATCAGCAGCATCACTACCATCACCGCAGTCAGCGACCACCAGGCCCATTCGAAGCTGCCGAGCCGGTCGCGGATCATGCCGGCCAGTAGCGGCGAAAGACCGGCGATCAAGTAGCCGATGCCTTGCACGAACGCGGTCAGGCTGCCGGCGCGCTGCGGGTGATCGAGGTGATCGAGCGAGACGATCAGGCTCATCGGGAACAAGCCACCAATCCCCAGCCCCAACAGGCACGGCCACAGCAGGCTCAGAAGTTGCGGGCTGAGGATCAATCCGCAGAACCCGCCGATGATCAGCAGCAGTAACGTCGCGAGGACGGCACGGCGATCACGGCTGCGGTTGGCGATGGCCGGTGTCAGCAGCCCGGAAATCACCTCCATGGCGGTCAGAAAACCCAGCAGCAGGCCGGCGTGTTGTTCGCTCCAGCCTTGCTCCACGTAGTACGGCGCTAGCCACGCGAGTACGCAGGTGTAGGACGCGGTGCCGAGGCCGAAGAAGATGGCAAGCAGCCAGGCGCGGGAATTACCCGTGAACGATTGTTTTCCTACAGACGTATTCGCGCTGGATGACGGGGGCGACTGAGTCCACCACACCAGCAGCGCGAGCACGGCCAGTCCTGCCCAGATCGCCAGGCCGATGCGCCAGCTGCCGGTGTGCACCAGCACCAGCGGCGCGAACGAGGCGGCCAGTGCTGCGCCGCCCATGATCGACGTGACATACAGACCCATGCACAGCGCCACGTTGTCGGGAAAGCGTGATTTGATCAACGCGGGCATCAACGCTTGAATCAGGGCGATACCCATCCCGGCCAGCACCGCGCTGCCGATCAACTGCGGCGCCGAGTCGAGCACCAGCCGCGACAGCGTCGCCACGCCGATAATCGACAGCGACAGGATCACCGTGCGTTGCTCGCCCAGGCGTCGACTGATGCCGATGCCGACAAACATCGCCAGCCCCATCGCCATCACCGGCAGCATGGTCAGCAGCGACGCCATGCTGAAACTCAGCGGGATGTCGCCGCGAATCGCCGACAACGATGGCCCGACAGCGGCCATGGACGGGCGCAGATTGAGCGCGACGAGGATGATGCCGAGCATCAGCCAGACAGCGGGGCGGGAGGTGGCGCGGACGTTTTCCATCGGCAGACTCAGGATTGCGGAGGCTGTCGATTAGGCGGCGCAGCGCACGTATCGGCAAATCAGATTTCCCGACCATTATTTAAAAACTAAATATCACTCTCCCCGTGTAGGAGCTGCCGAAGGCTCGGGCCGCGATCGGACGATCTTTTGTTCTTGTTTTTCAAGACCAAGAACAAGATCAAAAGATCGCAGCCTGCGGCAGCTCCTACACGGGGCGCTCCGATTAATCTGGCCAATCTCGCTGTCAGACTATTCTTTCTCTCATGCAGGACATTTCGTTACAGCTCTGGCCCAGCGCAGGCGCGTAAAACGCCGGCGGCGATATATACTGCGCGCCATTCTTCAAGGGAGAGCCGTGTGGCCATCGATATTCACTGGATTCGCGACAACGAAAGCCTCGCGCAGTTTTGCGCCGAGTGGCAGCAGCTGCCGTTCGTTGCCCTCGACACCGAATTCATGCGGGTCGACACCTTCTACCCGATTGCCGGTTTGCTGCAGGTTGGCGACGGCAAACGCGCTTACCTGATCGATCCGCTGACCATCGACGCCTGGCAACCGCTGGCGGCGTTGCTGGAAAACCCGGCGGTGCTCAAAGTCCTGCATGCCTGCAGCGAAGACCTCGAAGTGTTGCTGCGCCTGACCGGCAGCCTGCCGGCGCCACTGTTCGACACGCAACTGGCGGCGGCCTACCTGAACCTCGGGTTCTCGATGGGCTATTCGCGGCTGGTGCAGGAAGTGCTCGGTATCGAGCTGCCGAAGGGTGAAACCCGCTCCGACTGGTTGCAGCGTCCGCTTTCCGACACACAAATCAGCTACGCCGCCGAAGACGCGGTGCATCTGGCGGAAGTATTCGTACAGCTGCGACCGAAACTGTCTGACGACAAATTCGCCTGGGTGCTGGAGGACGGCGCCGAACTGGTGGCCAACCTGCGCCGCGAGACCGACCCGTACGAGGTCTATCGCGAAGCCAAACTGGCGTGGAAACTGTCCCGTGCGCAACTGGCGGTGCTGCGTGAGCTGTGTGCCTGGCGTGAGCGTGAAGCTCGCGCGCGCAATCTGCCGCGCAACCGCATCGTCCGTGAGCATTCGCTGTGGCCGCTGGCTCGCACGCAACCGGACAACCTCGCTGCGTTGGGCAAGATTGAAGACATGCACCCGCGTACCGTGCGTCAGGACGGCCAATTTCTGCTTGATCTGATCAAGCGCTCTGGCAGTGTGGGGCCTGATCAATGGCCGCCGGCGGTGCCGGAGCCATTGCCGGTCGAAGCGGCGGCGCTGATCAAGCAACTGCGCGCCCTCGGCCAGGTCGAGGCAGAACGCCTGGGCATCGCGCCGGAGCTGATGCTGCGCAAGAAAACCCTTGAAGCGCTGGTCAAAAGCGGCTTCCCCGAGGGCCCTTATCAATTGCCTGAGTCGCTGCGTGGCTGGCGCCGCGAACTCATGGGCCAGAAGCTGCTCGACAGCCTGGCCACCGCCGGAGAACAGCCTTGAAACGTATTTGCTCCATTTACCAAAGCTCCAAGCGAAGCGGGATGTACCTTTATGTGCTCAAGAGCGATGCTCTGGAGCGTGTGCCGGAACCGCTGATGGTGGCGTTCGGCAAGCCGAAACATTCCTTCGATCTGGTTTTGTCGCCTGAGCGCAAGCTGGCCAGCGAGGACATCGTCGTGGTCCTGGAAAACCTCGACAAGCAGGGTTACCACCTGCAGATGCCACCGGCCGAGGACGAGTACATCGAACACCTGCCCGAAGAATTGCTGCGACGCAACGACCCGGTCTGATCTGCGAGGCCCTGTCCTGGGCCTCTTGCCACTCTGGAACTGATTTTACGGCGACGACCGCCACGAAGGAGCGCGGCTCTTTCGGCGGTCGCCTGCACGGTTTGCGAAAGGTTTGAAGATGCGCGTTCTGATTGCTGAACACGACCACGCGGTGTACGCCCGGCTGCTGCGTCAGGCGGCCCCCGAACTTGAAGTACTGACCAGTGGCGACTCCGCCGAACTGGCCCGTCAGGCTGCCGATTGTCCGGTATGGCTGGGGCAGCCGGATCTGCTGGCGACCCTGCTGCGTCAGGGCCATCAGCCGCAATGGCTGCAATCGACCTGGGCCGGCATCACGCCGCTGCTCGCCGACGGTTTGCGCCGCGATTATCGCCTGACCCGCGCGGTGGGGATCTTCGGTCAGGTGATGGCTGAATACGTGCTGACCTACATGCTCGGCCACGAGCGTGAAGTGCTGGCGCGCCTGGTCAGCCAGGTCGAGCGCAAGTGGGACAACCGCACCGGCCAGAGTCTGGTCGGGCGCAAGGTGCTGATCGTCGGCACCGGCGATATCGGCCAGAGCGTGGCGCAGTTTCTGTTGCCGTTCGGTGTCGAGCTGTACGGCATCGCCAGCAGCGCGCGCGAGCAGGCGCCGTTCGTCGAAGTCGGCTCGATGGCGGATCTGTCACGGCTGGTGGGCGCGGTCGATTACGTGGTCAATCTGCTGCCGAACACCGAACATACCCACGACATTTACGACGCGGCGCTGTTCAAGCAGTTCAAGCCGACCGGGTTGTTCATCAACGTCGGACGCGGCGTGGCGGTGGTCGATGCGGATCTGGTGGAAGCCCTGAAGGAAGGGCATCTGGCCGGTGCGGTGATCGACGTCTGCCGTCAGGAGCCGTTGCCACAACGCCATCCGTTCTGGACCGCCTGGGGCCTGCTGCTCACCGGGCACAGCTCGGCACCGACGTCGCCGGCGTTGATGGTGCAGTTGTTTGTCGACAACCTGAAGGCGTATCAGGCGGGAGAAGCGTTGCGCGGGGAAGTGGATTTCAACCGCGGTTACTGAGGTGTGATCAAAAGATCGCAGCCTGCGGCAGCTCCTACAGGGATCAATGTAGGAGCTGCCGAAGGCTGCGATCTTTTGCTTTTAAAGGGTGAAGTTGCCTTCTGCAGCCAGCTCGCTCAGCGGACGACGCGGGCTCGGCTCTTCACGGGCCTGCAGGTACTCGGCCAGGGTCGCCTTGTCACCCAGCTTGCCGACCGCGACCGCCGCGTGCAGCGCATAACCTTCCGGAATGTTCAGCTCCTTGCGGGTCAGCTCCTGATCGAAACCGGCCATGCCGTGGGTGTGCCAGCCGCTGATGCTCGCTTGCAACGCCAGGTGGCCCCAGGCCGAACCGGTGTCGAAGGTGTGCCACAACGCCGGGGTTTCTTCGCTGGCACCGGGTGCGGTGAAGGTGGTTTTCGAAATCACGATCACCAGCGCCGAAGCGTGTTGCGCCCAGCTGCGGTTGAACTCGTTGAGCAGACCGAGGAAACGCTGCCAGTTCGGCGTATCACGACGCGCGTACAGAAAGCGCCATGGCTGCGAGTTGTAGGCCGAAGGCGCCCAGCGTGCGGCTTCGAAAAAGCTCAGCAGGGTTTCTTCCGGGATCGCCTCGCCGGTGAAAGCGCGGGGTGACCAGCGCTCGGTGAACTGCGGGTGAATGGCGTAATCGGCAACGCGAGGGTTGGCACTCATCGAAAGATTCCTTGCTGTGTTTGCGTCATGAATTCGTGGCAAAACCCTACTGGGCGGCGATTCGCCTGACAAGCGCGATTTACCGACAGTCGCCAGCGCTTGGCCCGCAAGGCCTTGGGCACTAGACTGGCGGCCTTTTCACCACCTGATGTTGATGCTTGAGCCATGGCCGCCAAAGTCGAACCGTTCTGGAAACGCAAAACCCTCGGGCAACTGGATCACGAGGAATGGGAATCGCTGTGCGACGGCTGCGGTCTGTGCTGCCTGCAGAAACTCGAAGATGAAGAAGACAACAGCGTCTATTACACGCGCATCGCCTGCAAACTGCTGGACCTGAAAACCTGCCAGTGCAGCGATTACCCGAACCGCATCAAGTTTGTCCCGGACTGCATCCAGCTCACTCCGGGCCAGGCCGAAGAATTCAAGTGGCTGCCGCCGACCTGCGGTTATCGTCTGGTCAGCGAAGGCAAGGATCTGCCGCTGTGGCACCACCTGGTGTGCGGCGACCGTGACGCGGTGCACCACGAACGGATTTCCCAGTCCGGGCGCATGCTCGCCGAAGGCAGCGTGCCGGAGGATGACTGGGAAGATCACCTGATTTTTCGCGCAGGCTGACCAATAAATCTGTGGCGAGGGAGCTTGTCGGATCGCCGCACCGTCCCGCTTGAGTGCGCAGCACTCACCAGTGCAAGCAAGGAGTGTGTATGGCTGGGGAATTGCCGCGAGCGTTGCTGATCGGTCTGCTGGCGCTAAGCGCGCCAGTGTGGGCGGCGAAGAAAGTCGATCTGGATTACCACGTGCGCCTGTTGCCGCAAAGCGATCAGGCCGAAGTACGCCTGACCCTGGCCAAGGGCGAAGCGGTGCGCAGTCTCGATTTTGACCTCGGCGACGGCAGTCACTACAGCGACTTCAAGGCCGACGGCCAGTGGCAGTTGACGCCGGGCAAGCAGGCCCGGGGCCTGTGGCGTCCGAGCGGCGACAAGCCCAGCCTGACTTACCGCGTCAGCATCAGCCACGGCCGCAAGAGCGGCAGCTTCGACACGCGCATGACCCCGAACTGGGCTTTGCTGCGCGGTGATGACCTGGTGCCGCCGGCCAGGCTCGATCAACAGGATGGCGTCGAGCTGGTGTCGCGTCTGCAATTCGAACTGCCCAACGGCTGGCAAAGCGTCGAAACCGCCTGGCCGCGCATCGGCAAGAACAAATTCCGCATCGACAACCCATCACGCCTGTTCGACCGCCCGACCGGCTGGATGCTCGCCGGGCACCTCGGCAGCCGCCGCACGCGCCTGGGCGAAACCGAAGTCACCGTGGCTTCGCCGCAAGGGCAGGGCATGCGCCGCATGGATGTGCTGACCTTGCTGACGTTCGTCTGGCCGCAGGTGCAAGCGGTCTATCCCCGGCATCCGAAAAAATTGCTGATCGTCGGCGCCAACGACCCGATGTGGCGCGGCAGCCTCGGTGCGCACGAATCAATCTACTTGAACACGCACTTGCCGCTGGTCAGCGAGAGCGGCAGCAGTGCGCTGGTACGTGAGTTGGCGCAGGTGTTCGGCCGGATCAATGACGAGCAGCGCAGTGACTGGATCAGCGAAGGCTTTGCCGAGTATTACGCGATCGAGTTGGTGCGCCGTGCCGGTGGCATGAGCGATGAGCGTTATCAGGCGTTGCAGGCGAAGTTGACCAGGGACAGTCAGAAAGTCACCACCCTGCGCGGCGAGCAGATCAGCCCGGCGCAAATTGCCAAAGCGGTGGTTGTGCTGCAGGAACTGGATCGCGAGATTCGCTTGAAGACGCGCAACAAGCGTTCGCTGGATGATGTGTTGCGCGGGGCGATGCATCTGGGGACGGTGAGTACTAAAGAGTTTGTGCAACTGGCTGAGAGCGTGCTCGGCGAGAATTCTAAAGTCCTTGATACCGAGTTACTGCAATAAAGATCAAAAGATCGCAGCCTGCGGCAGCTCCTACAGGAGAAACGCATTTCACATGCAGGAGCTGCCGCAGGCTGCGATCTTTTGCTTTTAAACCCCGGCCTTCGGCGACTTCACCGAATCATTGCCAGTCACCGTCGCGGTGCTGGTCGCCGCCTCCGCATTGGCCTTGAGCTGGCTCAGTTCTTCTCCGGCGCGTTCGATCTTCGCCCGCACGTTATTCAAGTCCTGACGGCTCTTTTCCAGCAGGCTTTTCATCGAACTGTGCCCGGTGATGCCACGGGCCATCGCCACGCCGCCAATCGCCACCTGAATCAGACCGAATACGCCGCCACGGCGCAGGCCCTTGCCGACCATGATCACGCCACCGGCCAGCGAGCCGATGCGCTCCCAGCCCTGGACGTTCTGCTCGGTCGGGCTCTGGAACGGGGTGGAATCGATACGTTGGACGCGTTTGAGTTCGGTCATGATCTGTCTCCCAGGCAATGTGCAATAGATAGATAAGCTGACTGCCACAGCGGCCGGCTCGTTCCATCGGATGTGCGACGTTTCAGCGGAATTTCGGCCCGGAGCGGGTATTCAGGCCCTTGGCCATGCGGTCGTAGAGCACGACGTTGACCGTCGCCGCCAGATTCATGCAGCCGGTGGTCGGGATGTACACGACGTCTTCGCACCAGTCGCGGATCTCTTTATCCAGCGAGCCGTCTTCCGGGCCGAAGATGTACAGCGCGCGGTCCGGGTGGGTGTATTCCGGCAGCGGGCGGGCGCCCTCGACCAGTTCCACGGCGACCGGGACGCAGTTGAGCGGAAGGATCTTTTTCAGGTCGTCGATGCCGATCAGCGGAATGTCGTAGTGCACGCGCTTGGTATCGGTGACGAAATCGGCGGCGCGTTCATAACGCTTGCCGGTATAGAACACCGACGCCACGCCGTAACAGCCTGCGGCGCGCATCACCGAACCGACGTTCTCCGGTGACTTGGGGTTGTACAAACCAATGCAGCTGTAACGTTTGTCTGCCACGAGCGGGGTGCCTTCGGAAAAAAGAGCGCGATTATACGGCGATAAGATCAAAAGATCGCAGCCTTCGGCAGCTCCTACAGTTGAATGGCGTACACCCTGTAGGAGCTGCCGAAGGCTGCGATCTTTTGCTTTTAATCTTCTTTCTTCATCAAACCGGCGAGGGCGGCAAACGGGTTATGCGTGGCCTTGGCGATTTTTGGCGTGCTCAGCGAGCCGTCGCCGAAATATTGCTGGTCGGTGTAGCGCGAGTGTTCGTTGTCGTGGCAGTACAGGCACAACAGCTCCCAGTTCGAGCCGTCCTGCGGGTTGTTGTCGTGGTTGTGATCGCGGTGGTGCACGGTCAGTTCGCTCAGGCGCTTGCCGGAAAACTCACGGGCGCAGCGGCCGCAGACGTGCGGATACATCTTCAGGGCCTTGTCGCGGTAGCCCATTTCCTTGTCGCGCTGGTTGTCGGCAAGGATGCGATTGAGCTTCGACGTGTTGGTCGGGGTGGACGAACTCATGGGTTCACCTTTGTAAAAAGACTAATGACGGTTAGGTGCAGAGTTTAGCTCAGCCCTTGAGCTTCTCGGCAATCCAGATCGTGTGGCGGGTGCCCTTGTTGCCGTGGGCGAACACCTGCACTTCTTCGGCCTTGAAACCGGCCTTTCTCAATTTGTCGGAAAACTGCCGGTCAGCGCTGGCCGACCACACCGCCAGCACGCCCTTGGGCCGCAGGGCCTTGGCGCAGGCGTTGAGGCCAGCGGCGGAGTACAGCCAGCTGTTGGCCTTCTGCGTCAGGCCTTCGGGGCCATTGTCGACGTCGAGCATGATTGCGTCGAAACCGTTCGGCTCGCTTTGCAGGACCTTAGCCACGTCGTCCTGACGGATCACCGTGCGCGGATCGAGCAACGGTCGCCCGGACTTTTCACCGAGCGGCCCACGGTTCCACTCGACCACGCCCGGCACCAGTTCGGCGACCACCACTTCGGCGCTCTTGCCCAGATGCTTGAGCGCCGAGGCGAGGGTGAAACCCATGCCCAGACCGCCGATCAGTACCCGCGAATTCGGCCGGCCGGCGACCTTTCGGCAAGGAATCTCGGCCAGCGCATCTTCCGAACCGTGCATGCGCGTATTCATCAATTGCCCGCCGTCGCCGCCCTGGATCTTGATGACGAAATCCTCGCCATACTCGAACAGGCACAGAGCGCCACCGTTGTCAGGGATCGGCGTGGTGTCGAGCAGAACGAAACGTTTCATGGAAATCTCTACAAGGGGGGAAGGCAAGCAGGCCCGTTGGGAGTAGCCTGAGCGCAGACTAAAGGCCAAACGGAGCCCTTGATGAAGCGCACCATTCTAACGGTCATTGCCCTGGCCGCGCTCTCGATTACTGCAGTGCAGGCGCAGCAGACCATTCCGGTCAGCCCGACACCGCAACCCGGCTCGCCGGGTACCGCCACGCCGACGCCGTATCCGCAAATCACCCCGATCAGCGTGCCGAAGGCCGGTGCCGGCAGTGGCAGCCCGCCGCTGGTGCCGATCGAAATGCCCAGCCCGCCGAGCAAGGATCAACCGGTGCCCGGGATCGAACCGAGTGGCACCAAGATCAAATCCCCCGGCGGTTAGATCTGCTGCGCCGCGAGTTGGCCGTCCGCCATGCGCAAGCGTTTGGAGAGGGACACGGCGAGGGCGCGGATGATTTTGGCGGCGATCTTCGGCGCGTCGTTGAGCATTTTTTCCAGCGAGTCCTTGCCCAGGTTCAGCAGTTGGCAGTTGCTCGCCGCCACACAGGTCGCCGAACGGCGCTCACCATCGAGCACGGCCATTTCCCCAAACGCCCGACCGCTGCGCAGGGTGGCCATGGTGATGACCTGACCGTCGGGGCCAGTCTTCTGCACCGCGACCTGACCGGTGTGGAGGATGCACATGAAGCTGCCGGCATCACCTTCACGGAAAATCGCTTCGCCCTCCGCCACGGTGCTGATGCTGAAGTAGCCCGAGGCCGCGGCAAAGTCCGCCAGTTGCAATTGATCGAACAGGCCACAGTCCATCAGCCAGTCGCGAATTTCGTTGTTCAGTAAGGTCGGTTCTGACATGTCATTGCGGTCTTTATTGTTTTCACATTTTCAAGGCACTACACGGACCCTTGTAGGAGTGAGCCTGCTCGCGATAGCGGTCTGTCATTCACATCACCGGTGACTGATACACCGCTATCGCGAGCAGGCTCACTCCTACAGGATCTGTGGTGTATCGGCCTCTTGGGTCTGGAATTAAGACCCAAGTGACCGACGGAGTTCCTCAGGCCAGGCCCAAAACCTTGAACACAAATGCATATTCGAGCGCTACGTCACGTAATCCCTGATAACGCCCGCTCATTCCGCCATGCCCGGCACCGAGTTCGGTCTTGAGCAGCAGCAGGTTGTCGTCGGTCTTGGTCGCACGCAGCTTGGCCACCCACTTGGCCGCTTCCCAGTACTGCACGCGGCTGTCGTTGTAGCCGGCGATCACCAGGGTTGCAGGATAATTCTGCGCGGTGACGTTTTCGTACGGCGCGTAGGCCTTGATCCGCTCGTAGACCTCCGGCTCTTCCGGGTTACCCCATTCGTCGTATTCGGTGACGGTCAGCGGCAAGTCCGGGTCGAGCATGGTGTTGAGCACGTCGACGAACGGCACTTCGGCAATCGCCACGCCGAACAGATCCGGACGCTGGTTCAGCACCGCACCAATCAACAAGCCGCCGGCGCTGCCGCCGCTGATCGCCAGTTTCTCTGCGGTGGTGATGCCGTTGAGGATCAGGAATTCGGCGCAGGCAATGAAGTCGCTGAAGGTGTTGTGCTTGTGTTCCTGCTTGCCGGCGCGATACCACGCTTCGCCCAGCTCACCGCCGCCACGCACATGGGCGATGGCGAAGGCCATGCCGCGATCCAGCAGGCTCAAACGCGCGTGGGAGAACCACGGGTCGAGGCTGGAGCCGTAGGCACCATAACCGTATAGATACAGCGGCACCGGTTGGCCGACCATCTCGCGTTTCATCACCAGACTGATCGGCACCTGCGTGCCGTCCGGCGCGGTGGCCCACAAGCGTTGGCTGACGTAGGCATCGGCGTCGAACGGGCCGAGCACCGGGGTTTCTTTCAGGACGGTTTGCTCGCCGCTGGCCAGCAGCAATTGGCGTACCTGCGCCGGACGATTCAGCGCCTCGTAACGCAGACGGATGCGGTCGCTCTCGAACTCCAGACTGTTCTGCACATAGAGGCTGTAGGCGGCGTCCGGCAGTTGCACGCGATACGGCGTCTGGCCTTGCGGATGAACTTCGATGACCGGCAAACCGCCTTCGCGCAGGCTCAGGGTCATGGCCGCGGTGTTCAGCGTCACGCCGTCGAGCATCACCGTGTCGCTGTGCGGGATCAATTGCTGCCAATCGGCTTCGCTGGGCACCACACCGGTGTCCGGCGCATGGTACAGGGCGAAGTTGATGCCGTCGCGATTGGTGCGGATGAACCAGGTCCACACGCCATCCAGCGCGCCGTGGTCAACATCGTATTCGTGATCCTCGACCCGTGGCGCCAGGCAGGTGAACGCCAAGTGCGGTTGATGCGCATCGAGTGCCCAGACTTCGCTGGTGGTCTTGCTGCCCAGGGTCAGCAGCAATTGCTGCTCGGAACTGGAACGGTAGCAATGCAGGAAGAAGCGTCCGTCCGGCTCGTGGAACACCTCTTCGGCGGCCGTGCCGTCGAGGCGATAGCGAAACAGCTTGTGCGGGCGATGGGTATCGTCGAGTACGCCGAAGAACAGCGTCAGGCTATCGTTGGCCCAGGTCATGCTGCCGTCGCAGTCCTGGAATTCCAGTTCGCTGACCTTGTCGTTGGCCAGTTCCTTGACGAACAGCGTGTAGATCTCGTCGCCTGAGGCGTCAACGCTGTAGGCCAGCCGCTGGTGATCCGGGCTGATGCTGAACGCGCCGAGCGAGAAGAAGCCGCCGTTGGCCAGCACGTTGGGGTCGAGCAGCAACTGCTCGCGGCTTTCGTCGAGGGTCAGGCTGTCATCAGCCGGGCGCGGGCAACGGTAATGCCGGGCGTATTCGTCACCCGCCGTGGTGCGCGTGTAATACAGGTACGGACCCCAGGGCGAGGGCAGGGACAGGTCGGTTTCGAGGATCCGGCCCTTGATTTCTTCGAACAGGCTTTCGCGCAGGCCGGCCTGATCGGCGGTCTGTGCTTCCTGATAAGCGTTTTCAGCCTTGAGGTAGTCGAGCACCGCGTCGGTGTCGCGTTCCTGCAGCCAGGCATACGGGTCGGCACCGGCAGCCTGGTGGGCGATCGGGGCGCGGATGACGTGGGCGGATTCGGGCATGGAAGGCTCTCGGACAATGTTCGGAATAAAGGTTTTTGCAGGTCGTGCCGGCGCTGCCGACCCTGTGGGAGCGGGCTTGCTCGCGAAGGCGTCCTTTCAGTAAAGACGTATTTGTCTGACACACCGCTTTCGCGAGCAAGCCCGCTCCCACAATGATTGCGGCGGGCCGTCTGGCATTGGGACAAGCCTGACGGGCGAAAAGTCGTTACTATAAGCGCCTCTTTGCCTGCCTTGCCATGGACACCATGACCGAGAACGACTATCTGATCGCCTGGGGCCTCTACGCCTTTGCCGCTGTGGGCTGCCTGTTGGTATGGATGCGCCTGACCCGCTGGATGTGGCGCTGGCTGCGCGAGCCGCTGCGGGTGCTGATGGCCGTGTTGCTGTTCAGCCCGACCATCATTGACCCGGTGAAAGCCAAGGTCGCGCCGTCGATCGCCATCACCGCGCTGGATCTGGCCTTCAAGGTCGGCAACAACGCCTGGCGGGCGATTTCCGACCTGTTCATGTACGGCATGATTGCGTTCGGCATCTACCTGATTTTCGTGCTGATCCGCTTCCCGATCGAACGCGCCTCGCGCGCCCGTCGCGAGCAGGCCGAAGCCGCCAAAGCGGCGGCGCGTGTCGATGATCGCGACGACGATCAGCCGTTCGGCGCTGCCGGTGATGACCGTTACGGTCGCCCGCCATTGCCGAACAATCCGCAGCGCATGCGCGTCGAGCCGCGTCTGTAATCACGAGAGTCAGCACATGTGTGAACTACTGGGCATGAGTGCCAACGTGCCGACCGATATCGTGTTCAGCTTCACCGGCCTGATGCAGCGCGGCGGGCGTACCGGCCCGCACCGCGATGGCTGGGGCATCGCCTTCTATGAAGGCCGTGGCTTGCGCCTGTTTCAGGACCCGGCGGCGAGTTGCGAGTCGGAAGTCGCCAACCTGGTGCAGCGCTACCCGATCAAGAGCGAAGTGGTCATCGGCCACATTCGTCAGGCCAACGTCGGCAAGGTCTGCCTGTCCAATACTCACCCGTTCGTGCGCGAACTGTGGGGGCGCAACTGGTGTTTCGCGCACAACGGCCAGCTCGCCGACTTCACCCCGATCAAGAGTTTCTACCGCCCGGTGGGCGACACCGACAGCGAAGCGGCGTTTTGCGACTTGCTCAACCGCGTGCGTGCAGCATTCCCCGAACCGGTCGATATAGAAGTGCTGCTGCCGGATCTGGTCGCCGCGTGTGCCGAATACCGCAGCAAAGGCGTGTTCAACTGCCTGCTCAGCGACGGCGACTGGCTGTTCTGCTATTGCTCGACCAAACTGGCACAGATCACCCGGCGCGCACCGTTCGGTCCGGCGCGGCTCAAGGATGTCGATGTGATCGTCGATTTCCAGGCGGAAACCACGCCCAACGACGTGGTTACGGTGATCGCCACCGAGCCTTTGACCGAAAACGAAACCTGGACCCGTTACCAACCGGGCCAATGGAGCCTGTGGCGACGCGGCGAATGCGTCAGCCAGGGCACGACCGAATAAAGGATCTCTCCTCGATGTTGCTCAGTTATCTACGGCTGGTGTTGTTTGCGGCGGGCCTGTTGATCGGTGTCCAGGTGCCGGGCTTTATCAACGATTACGCGAAACGCGTCGAAGCCCATCTGATCGAAGCGCAGACCGGTCTGCGTGGTTTTCAGGGTACCGCCGAGCAGTTCTTCAAGGGCGACTTGCAGGCGCTGGTCGCGCATTACCGCGCCAGTGATGACCCGGTATTTCGCAGCGATGCCGACAGCCTGAGCACCTTGCTCAACCGCCAGATTGCGCTGGATAAACAGTTCCAGGCGATGCAGGGCCCGTGGTACATCCGCTTCCTGCAAGTGGTGCTGGCCGCCGACCCGGACATCCGCAAGGAAACCTGGAACGGTTACAGCTACCAGATTCTGCTGACCCCTGAAGCGATGATCTGGGGCATGAGCGGCGCGTTGTTGCTGTCGTTCGGCATCGAGTGCCTGATTCGCCTGATCGACTGGGTGGTGCTCGGTGGCCGGCGTTTGCGCCAGAGCCGGCCGATTGAAGATCGCGACGTGCGCGGGTTGTAAGAGGTCAAGAGCAAAAGATCGCAGCCTGCGGCAGCTCCTACACGGGAATATGCGTTTCTGTGTAGGAGCTGCCGCAGGCTGCGATCTTTTGCTTTTCAGCTACTCAAGACAATGTACTTTTCACCGACCTTGCGCGCATACCCCTCCAGCACCTGCTGAGACAACGTCACCATTTCCTCGACCCATTCCACGCCAACCCGCCACGACACCACCACCTGCAGATTCGGTGGTCGCTGGTCGATGTCGAGCAGCGTCAGTTCACCCCGGGCCAGTTCCTCGGCCACCAGCACCGGCGGCAGCACGCCAATACCGAATCCATCGCGCAACAACCGGGTAATCGCCGACACCGAATTCACGCAGTTCAGACGCGGCGCCAGCACGCCGTTGGCCTGCATCAGCGCCAGCAAATCCTGATGCGGTCGGGAGTTTTTCGAGTAGGTGATGAGCCGTTCCTGGGCCAGTTCGCCGAGGTCGGCGTAGTCGCGGTTGTAGATCGAGTTGCTGGCGACGATCCAGCCCAGCGGATGGCTGGCCAGCTCCAGACTGCGCACGCTTTCGTGGCGCACCAGATCGGTTTGCAGAACGATGTCGAGAAAGCCTTTTTGCAGCTGATCGCAGAGGTTCAGCGAGGTATCCGCCACCAGCTCGATTTCCACCCGTGGATACAGATCGGTCATCTGCGCCACCAACGGGCTGAGCCAGGTGTGGATCACCGTGTCCATCACACCGATGCGCACCCGGCCGACCTTGCTCGAACGGGTCTCGATCGATTGCTTGAGGGCTGACATCGTATCGAGCATCTGCTCGGCATAATCCAGCACCTTCAGGCCTTCGGGCGTCAGGCTGACGCCGCGTGAATCACGCAGAAACAGCTTCACCCCCAGCTCGCCTTCGAGCACCGCGATGCGGCTGGAAATCGACGCCTGGGTGGTGAACAGCTTGTCGGCGGTCAAGCGAAAACTCTTCAGCCGGGCGACCCAGACAAAGGTCTCGAGAAACTTCAGGTTCATGGCAACGGCTCGGGTGACAAATTTTTCTTATGCCTAAGGCGGGTTTTTATTCGTTGGACGCAGCAGGGCCGGGCGACGAAAAATCGGCGCATCCGGTTCCCACGATAGGCGTCGTCGGAACTTCGAACAAGACCAATAAAAGCCTGCGGAGACTTGCCATGCGTGCGCCCGACACCCTCGACCTCCCCAAGAGCACGGCCCGCCCCGGACCGTTCGACTGGTATCGCAACATCAATCAGCAGGAACGTCGCACCTTCTGGAGCTGCAAGATCGGCTATGGCCTGGACGGCATGGACACGCAAATGCTCAGCTTCGTGGTGCCGACCCTGATCGCCATGTGGGGCATCACCACCGGGCAGGCCGGGCTGATTCACACCAGCACCCTGATCGCCTCGGCCATTGGTGGCTGGGTGGCGGGGATTCTCTCCGACCGCATCGGCCGCGTGCGCACCCTGCAACTGACGGTGCTGTGGTTTGCCTTCTTCACGTTCCTCTGCGGTTTCGCCCAGAACTACGAACAGTTGCTGATCGCCCGGACCTTGATGGGCTTTGGCTTCGGCGGCGAATGGACCGCCGGTGCGGTGCTGATCGGTGAAGTGATTCGCGCCAAGGATCGCGGCAAAGCGGTGGGCATGGTGCAATCCGGCTGGGCGCTGGGGTGGGGGCTGACGGCGATTCTCTATGCGCTGCTGTTCTCGCTGTTGCCGCCGGAAGATGCCTGGCGAGCGCTGTTCATTCTCGGCATCGTCCCGGCGATTTTCGTGATCTTCGTGCGGCGTCTGGTGAAAGACCCGGAGATCTATCGCGAAGCCAAGGCTGCGCAAACTCCGCAGAACCCGGCGAAGTTCTACGAGATCTTCGCCCCCGGCATGCTGTTCACCACGTTCCGCGCTTCCTTGTTGACCACTGGGGCGCTCGGTGGTTATTACGCGATCACCTCGTGGCTGCCGACCTTCCTGAAGAACGAGCGCGGTTTAAGCGTGCTCGGCACTGGCGGGTATCTGGCGATGGTGATCGTCGGTTCCTACGTCGGCTATGTGATCAGCGCTTATCTGACCGATCTGCTCGGGCGTAAAAAGAACTTCATCCTGTTTGCGGTCGGCTCGTTCACCATCGTTCTGCTGTACACGCAGATGCCGGTGAGCAACGGCGTGATGCTGTGGCTGGGCTTTCCGCTGGGCTTTTTCGCCTCGGGGATTTTCAGCGGCATGGGCGCGTTTCTCACCGAGCTGTTTCCGACGCGGATTCGCGGTTCTGGGCAGGGTTTCTGCTACAACATCGGCCGGGCGCTGGCGGCTTTGTTTCCGCTGCTGATTGGCTTGCTCAGCCAGACAGTGCCGTTGAGTGTGGGTATCGGCGCGTTCGCGGCGGTGTCCTACGGCGTGGTGATTCTCGCGGCGTTGAGCCTGCCGGAGACCCGTGGCAAGCAACTGGATGCGCAGTAACTGATAACCTGCCGGGCAAGCGTCCTACAGACAAAAAGACAAGAAGCTACAGGAGTGTTCACCGTGAGCCGCCTGCTATTGAACTGTGACATCGGCGAGAGTTTCGGCAGCTGGACCATGGGTCTGGACGCCGAGGTCATGCCCTTCATCGACTGCGCCAACGTCGCCTGCGGCTTCCATGCCGGTGACCCGAGCATCATGCGCAAGACTGTCAGCCTGGCCCTGAGTCACGGCGTGCAGATCGGCGCGCACCCGGCCTATCAGGATCTGGTCGGTTTCGGCCGGCGTTCCATGGCCTATTCCGCCCAGGAACTGCAAGACATCCTGCATTACCAGATCGGCGCGCTCGACGGCATTTGCCGCGCGCAGGGCGGGCGGGTCAGTTACGTCAAACCCCACGGCGCGATGTACAACGACATGATGGCCAACCCGGCGCAGTTGCGTGCGGTGATTGAGGCCGTGGCGGCTTACGATCGCTCGTTGCCGCTGATGCTCATGGCCACCCGCGACAATGCGGCGGCGCAGCAGCTTGGCGATGAATACGGGGTGACCCTGTGGTTTGAAGCCTTCGCCGACCGCGCCTACGACAGCGCAGGTCGACTGGTCTCGCGGCAACTGCCGGGCGCGGTGCATCACGAGTCAGAAAAAATCATCGAACAGGCGCTGACCATCGCCCGTGGCGGTGACCTCGTCGCCAGTGACGGCAGCGCGCTGCACTTGCAGGCCAACACCTTGTGCGTGCATGGCGACAACGCCAGTTCGGTGGCCGCCGTGCAGCGCATCCGCGAGGCCCTGAATCAGCAGAGCGCGCCATGAACCCACGGATTGAAGTGGTGGCCCTGGACTGCCTGATGCTGCGCCTGTTCGATGACATCGCCGAAACCAACATGCCGTGGATGCTCGCTGCCAGCGAGCGCTTGCGCGCGACATTTGGCGCGCAATTGATTGATCTGGTGCCGTCCTACACCACGTTGATGGTGCATTACGACCTGACATTATTGAATCCGGGCCAAGCGCGTGAATTGATTGCTGAAGCGTTGATCGACCTGTCGCCGAATGCGCGAAGCAATGGCCAGTGCCATGTGTTGCCGGTCTGGTACGACCTGAGTGTCGGCCCCGAACTGAGCCTGCTGGCGCAGCGCAGCGGGTTGGCGGTGGAGGAGGTGATTCGGCGGCACAGCGCTCGCGAATATCAGGTGTTCGCCCTTGGCTTCGCGCCGGGATTTGCCTTCATGGGGCTGGTGGAAGAAATCCTCGCGGCGCCACGCCTGGACACCCCACGCAAGAAAGTCGCGGCCGGCAGCGTCGGTATCGCCGAGCGGCAGACCGCCGCTTATCCGGTGGTCTCCCCCGGCGGCTGGAACCTGATCGGTCGCACCCCGGCAAAACTGTTCGACCGTCATCGCCACGGCTACAGCCTGATGCAACCCGGCGATACCGTGCGTTTCGAAGCGGTGAGCCACGCCGAGTTCATCAACCTGGGCGGCGATGACACGCCACTGGAGGCGCTGACATGAGCCGACTGACGATTGAAGCCAGCACGCCGCTGTGCCTGTTGCAGGACGCCGGGCGTTTTGGCGTGCGCCATTTGGGCGTGACCCAAGGCGGCGCGGCGGATTGGAGTTCGATGAGTTGGAGCAATTGGTTGCTCGGCAATGCGCTGGATCTGCCGGTAATCGAAATCACCCTCGGCGGGTTTGCCGTGGTGGCGCAGGAAGATTGCCTGCTGGCGCTGGCCGGCGCTGATCTTGGTGCGCAGATCGATGGGCAGGCGCTGGCGCCGTGGCGCAGTTTCAGACTGGGCCAAGGGCAAATCTTGAAGTTCAGCCAACCGCTGCTCGGCGCCCGGGCTTATCTGGCGGCGCCCGGTGGTTTCGACGCGCCGCAGGTGCTTGGCAGCAGTGCCACGGTGGTGCGCGAAGAGCTCGGTGGTCTGGATGGCATGGGGTTGCCGTTGGCCAAGGGCGCGACACTGAGTTATCGCGGTGCGGTTCTGCAGGTGCGTGAAGTGCCGCTGGCGCATCGACCTGATCTGCGCCTCAATGCACCGCTGGATCTGGTGCTTGGCGCACAGATCGGCCAGTTCAGCGGGCAGAGCCTGTTCGATGTGTTCAACAGTCCGTGGACGCTCGACAGTCGCGCTGACCGCATGGGCATTCGGCTGTTGGGCAAGGCGTTGCAGTATCAGGGCCGGCCGATGATTTCCGAGGGCATTCCGCTGGGCGCGGTGCAGGTGCCGCCGGATGGGCAGCCGATTGTCTTGCTCAATGATCGGCAGACGATTGGTGGCTATCCACGGTTGGGAGCGTTGACGCCGTTGGCGCTGGCGAGGCTGGCACAGTGTCTGCCGGGGGCGCAGGTGCGGTTGAGGCCGGTGGTGCAGGGCGTGGCGCACCGCGAGCATGTCGAGTATTTGCGGCGCTTTCAAAATAGCTAAGAGCTTCGCGAGCAAGCCCGCTCCCACAGGGTAATGCATTCCAAATGTGGGAGCGGGCTTGCTCGCGAAGGGGCCATCACGACTAACGAAGGTTATTTGGACAGAAACCGCATCCCTTCTTCCAACCCGCGCAGGGTCAGCGGATACATCTGATCCTCGATCAAATCGCGCACGATATTGGTCGACGAGGTATAGCCCCAGGTGTCTTTCGGATACGGATTGATCCAGATGAGCTTCTTGTACTTCTCCATGAAGCGCTGCATCCACACATAACCCGGTTCTTCGTTCCAGTGCTCGACGCTGCCGCCGGCCTGGGTGATTTCATAGGGCGCCATGGCGGCGTCACCGATGAAGATCACTTTGTAGTCGGCGCCGTACTTGTGCAGCAGATCCTGCGTCGAGAAACGCTCGGACGTGCGGCGCATGTTGTTCTTCCACACCGACTCATAAATGAAGTTGTGGAAGTAGAAGTACTCCAGATGCTTGAACTCGGTCTTGCAGGCCGAGAACAGCTCCTCGCAGATCTTCACGTGCGCGTCCATCGAGCCGCCGATGTCGAACAGCAACAACAGCTTCACCGTGTTGCGCCGCTCCGGACGCATCTGGATATTCAGCAGGCCGGCGTCCTTGGCGGTGTGGTCGATGGTGCCGTCGATATCCAGCTCCTCCGCCGCCCCCTGACGGGCGAATTTGCGCAGACGACGCAGGGCAACCTTGATGTTGCGCGTGCCCAGCTCCACCGAATCGTCGAGGTTCTTGTACTCGCGCTGATCCCAGACCTTGACCGCTTTGCCCTGACGCTTGCCGGCGTCGCCGACGCGGATGCCTTCCGGGTTGAAGCCGCCGGAACCGAATGGGCTGGTGCCGCCGGTACCGATCCATTTGTTGCCGCCGGCGTGACGCTCCTTCTGTTCTTCCAGACGTTTCTTGAACTCTTCGATCAGCTTGTCCAGGCCGCCGAGGGACTGGATCTGCGCACGTTCCTCGTCGGTCAGCGAGCGCTCGAATTCCTTGCGCAGCCAGTCTTCGGGAATTAGCGCCTGGAGATGATCGTCGAGTTTTTCCAGGCCATTGAAGTAGGCGCCGAACGCACGGTCGAACTTGTCGAAATGCCGTTCGTCCTTGACCAGAATCGCCCGCGACAAATAGTAGAACTCGTCCATGTCGGCGAAAGTTACGCGCTGCTTCAGCGCGTTGATCAGGTCGAGCAGTTCGCGCACCGAGACCGGCACCTTGGCTGCACGCATTTCATTGAACAGGTTGAGCAACATGGCATCAGCCTCTTAGCGAGAACCGCGACGGCTCATGAACGCCAGGCGCTCAAGCAATTGCACGTCCTGCTCGTTTTTCACCAGCGCACCGGCCAACGGCGGAATGGCCTTGGTCGGATCGCGCTCGCGCAGCACCGCTTCGCCGATGTTGTCGGCCATCAGCAGCTTCAGCCAGTCGACCAGCTCCGAGGTCGACGGCTTCTTCTTCAGGCCCGGCACCTTGCGCACGTCGAAGAACACGTCCAGCGCTTCGCTGACCAGATCCTTCTTGATGTCCGGGTAGTGCACGTCGACGATTTTCTGCAGGGTGCTGCGGTCGGGGAAGGCGATGTAGTGGAAGAAGCAGCGGCCGCTCCAGGGTGATGGCGGCGTTGACCGCCAGCTTCAGGTCATCGGTGGCGACGTAGGCCTGGGTGCCTTCGAACTTCATCTGCTAATCCTCGAACGGTAACGCCGACCTGCACGGGCAGGGCGGGGGCGAAAAAATCGGATGCCCCGACTATAACGCGCAGCCCGGTCGACTGTGAACGCAGACGGCTTATTCAGTCTCTGAATGGGGCGTCACATGTTGACTCAGTTTCGGCTGATGGCCAGCATTCAGGCCTTGCCCATTTAAGATAGCCTCCAGGATGCCCACTAAATCTGTGGCGAGGGAGCTTGCTCCCGCTGGGCTGCGAAGCAGCCCCATCATCTGATGGAGGACTTGCGCTGATGTTACGGATGAAACGCCCCCGCCTGTCGGCGGTTCGTGTCTGGTCTGATTTTTGTCTGGAACTGACCTTTATCGATGATCAGCGATGGGTGGTCGATTTGAGTCAAGATCTTCAAGACGCTCCAAGGCTCCAGCCGTTGCTGGATCCTGAGATATTCGCCTCTGTAATCCTGGGCGATCACGGCTGGAGTGTGGAATGGCCTGAACCGGATATTCAGATCGGCGCTGATACACTCTATTTGGAAATGCTGGCGCAGCGCTCTAGCCCGCATCCGGCTTAGGTCTTTCATACCGCGCATTAAAGGCCTGAATGAAGCCATTGCGCAGAATCTGCAAAAACGCTTCGAATGCGCTGATATTTTGCTGATGCACGTTGCCGCTGAGTTCGACCTTGGTGGCGAACTGGTTTTTGGCCTGGTTCTTCAGCACGGTTTCCGTGCCGCCGACGATGGCTTCCCAGACGGAGCGGAAGATGCTCTTGTCCTTGTTTTCGACGTCCTGTTGCCAGTTGAACACCTCGACATCGCGCAGCAGCGGTTTGATGTAGCCAGTGACCTGGGCTTTTTTCGCCTGGGCTTCGATGACCACGTCGCCGTGGCCGGCGTTGAAATCGAACTTGCCGTAGGCCGAGGCGAAGTCGTTCATGCGCTTGAGTTCGATGTCGCGGGCGCGCAGGCGGAACTGGAAGTCCTCGAAGTTGCTCAGCGGATCGAAGGTCGCCGTGGTTTCCAGCGGTGCCTGGCCGAGCAGTTTGGCCTTGCCTTCGAAACGCGCGTCGCGCTTGCCCTGCTTGTCGACCACGTTAGTCAGGTTGTAGATGCTCGCTTCGACGTTGCTGGCGTTCATGTTGACCGGCGGTTTGGAGTTGAAATTGCGGAAACTGATCTTGCCATCATGAATCTGCACTTCGTCGAGGGTGATCGGCAGCAACTTGCCCAGTTGCGCCCGCCAGTCGGTGCCTTTACCGGTCTGGGAGTTCTGCTTGTTGGGGCCGCCATCGACAAAGTTGATCTCGGGATTGAAGAACTGCACCTGCGCCACCACGGCATGGTCGTACCACAGCGAGTGCCAGCTGACCGCCAGATCGATCACGGGCGCGTTGACGAACGGCACCGGTACCTTGCCGTCGACCTTGACGATTTTCAGGCCGTTGATCCGGTAGGCGCCGCGCCACAGGGCCAGATCGACGTCGGTGACCTGGCCGCGGTAATCACCCATGTCGGCCAGTTTGCCGTTGAGATAATCGCGCACCACGTAAGGCAGGGCGATGTGCAGGGCGATCAGCAGCACAACGACGACGGCGAAGATCCCTATTGGCCAGCTGTAGCGACGCTTCATGGCAACAATTCCCGAACGATGTAAGCGATTGACTGTGGCGCGGCGCAGACGTTCGACCCGACTGGACTGTGCCCGGCAACAGGCATACCTTGAAAGGCTGAATTCAACGCTGCATAAGGACCCAGCCATGAGCCGTATTTTTGCTGACAACGCCCATTCCATCGGCAACACGCCGCTGGTGCAGATCAACCGCATCGCGCCACGTGGCGTGACCATCCTGGCCAAGATCGAGGGGCGCAACCCCGGTTATTCGGTCAAGTGCCGGATCGGCGCGAACATGATCTGGGACGCCGAAAGCAGCGGCAAACTCAAGCCGGGCATGACCATCGTCGAGCCGACGTCGGGCAATACCGGCATTGGTCTGGCCTTCGTTGCCGCCGCCCGAGGTTACAAGTTGATGCTGACCATGCCGGCCTCGATGAGCATCGAACGCCGCAAAGTCTTGAAAGCATTGGGTGCGGAGCTGGTTCTGACCGAACCGGCCAAGGGCATGAAAGGCGCGATCGAGAAGGCCGCCGAAATCGTTGCCAGCGACAGCGGCAAATACTTCATGCCGTCGCAATTCGATAACCCGGCCAACCCGGCGATCCATGAAAAAACCACCGGCCCGGAAATCTGGAACGACACCGATGGCGCCGTTGATGTGCTGGTGGCTGGCGTCGGCACGGGTGGCACCATCACCGGCGTGTCGCGCTATATCAAGAACACCCAGGGCAAACCGATCCTGTCGGTGGCGGTAGAGCCGGTGTCTTCACCGGTGATCAGCCAGGCGCTGGCGGGAGAAGAGATCAAGCCGAGCCCGCACAAGATTCAGGGGATTGGTGCCGGATTCGTGCCGAAGAACCTCGATCTGTCGATGGTCGACCGGGTGGAACAGGTCACCGACGACGAATCCAAGGCCATGGCGCTGCGTCTGATGCAGGAAGAAGGGATTTTGTGCGGTATCTCGTGCGGCGCGGCCATGGCCGTAGCGGTGCGGCTGGCAGAGACCCCGGAAATGCAGGGCAAGACCATCGTGGTGATTTTGCCGGACTCCGGTGAGCGCTATCTGTCGAGCATGTTGTTCAGTGATCTGTTCACCGAACAGGAGAATCAGCAGTAGTCGAATTGACTCAGATCAGCCGGGATTCAGGATCGTTATGCTAATAAATGCTTTGTTGCGCAATTCTTAACACTGAATCTTGGGTTGGGCGGGTTTTTCCCGAGGCCGGTAGTGTTTATCATGGCCGGCTGCCATGCCGGGTAATGGGCATTGCGCAGCGTTGTCTTTATTCAAGGAGTCGTTGATGACCTTTTCGTTAGCCGCCAAGGTGTTGGTGTTGCTGCTGTTTGTGGGCAGCATCCTCTATGTGCATTTGCGCGGCAAGGCGCGTTTGCCGGTACTGCGTCAGTTCGTCAACCACTCGGCGCTGTTCGCCCCGTACAACGCGCTGATGTACCTGTTCTCCGGCGTGCCGTCCAAGCCGTATCTGGATCGCAGCAAATTTCCGGAACTGGATGTGCTGCGCGATAACTGGGAAACCATTCGCGACGAGGCCATGCACCTGTTCGACGAGGGCTACATCCGCGCCGCCGAGAAGAACAATGACGCCGGGTTCGGCTCGTTCTTCAAGAAGGGCTGGAAGCGTTTCTACCTCAAGTGGTACGACAAACCGCTGCCATCGGCCGAAACCCTGTGCCCGAAAACCGTGGCGCTGGTCAGTGCGATCCCTAACGTCAAGGGCGCGATGTTCGCGCTGTTGCCGGGTGGCAGCCACCTGAACCCGCACCGTGACCCGTTTGCCGGTTCCCTGCGCTATCACCTGGGCCTGTCGACGCCGAACTCCGACGACTGCCGGATCTTCGTCGACGGTCAGGTTTACGCCTGGCGCGACGGTGAGGACGTGATGTTCGATGAGACCTACGTGCATTGGGTCAAGAACGAAACCGAACAGACTCGCGTCATTCTGTTCTGCGACGTCGAGCGTCCGCTTAGCAATCGCCTGATGACCCGCATCAACCGCGCCATCAGCGCCTGGCTGGGACGCGCTACCGCCCCGCAGAACCTTGATGACGAACGTGTCGGCGGCATCAACCAGGCCTACGCCTGGAGCAAGAATTTCAGCGACCGGTTCAGCGGCGTGGTCAAACAGTGGAAGCGCCGCCATCCCAAGGCCTACCGAGTTTTGCGCCCGGTGCTGGCGGTGGTGGTGCTGACGTTGTTGGGGTATTGGCTGTTTGGTTGAGGCTGGATGTTGAAATAAAAAAAACCGCTCCTGGTGAGCGGTTTTTTTATGAAGGGAAGGTGAAAGAGGCGCCGGCAAGAACACCGCGAGGCTCCTCAACGGCCGGGTTGGCCAATGCTTCCCTTATTCGCTGCAACTCTCTCTCAGAAAGCTCTGCGCACGAGCGCTTTCTATCGTCCTTCGTTGACTTGGCACCTGATGCCCTGTTTTCAACGACAGCTTTCATGGTATCTCCGACGTTGATCATTAAATGAGCAGATGCCCCGATACTAGACTTAGTCAATAAGCTTAACAAGCCGACCTTCTGCGTCGAACTCAAAACCCAGTTGCCTATAAAGCGGAACTACTGCTGGGAGAGGTTCCTGTATTTCTATTTGCTCGCTGCCTATGATTCGTGCGAAGTGAGTAACGGCGGTCAAGGCAAACGTGGCGATGCGGCTCTTGAGAGGGTGATCCGTTCCCGGTTGACCTTCAAGGCGTACGATTTTCACGCGCAACCGACTCTGGTTAGGATTCGCGAAGCAGAGTCCGCAAAGTTCTTGATCAAACCAGATTGCCAAATCGAACGCCATAGGCTCTCTTGCCTTCCACCTGACAACTTCCTGCCAGGAAAAATGAGGATCAAGCCATTTTTCATAGGCATTCAGGGCCAGAGCATCGATGGCCTCAAATCGAACTCTGGAATGGTCCAGGTCCACAATTCCGCTCTGTTGCAAGTCTTTCTGCAGTTTTGCAAAAGTAATACCGGCCTGCTTCCTCGCCTCTGACCGATACACCTGATACCGCAAATATGTCCGTTCCCTTGGCATGTGATCTCGAGCATTCCATGTCTCCCCGTTTTGGGCGTAGCCGTTACACAACAGCCTATTCACCTCGCGGCCAACTGTCCCTGCTGGCCCTTTGGCCAAATCATTGCAATCCATGTCCCGCGCTGGTTATAGTCGGCGCTCGTGAATCAGCTGATTCGCGTTTCAAACCCTCAAAGAAGATCAGCCCCAATGCCTGCATCCCTCATCAACGCGGTAGTCGATTCAGCGGTCAACGCTGGCGTCGTGCCGTGCGGGAATCAGCAGCCAGGGCAGATCAGTCATTACCCCCCACCTGTCAGTAGCACGCCGGTGTGCGCCGTCGTATCACCGCCGGGCGTTGGCGTTTCGGGCTGATCGGCATTCTGCTGACCCCTGCGCCCGCCAGAACAACTACTGAATTTCAGCTTCGGCTGAGTTGGCTATTTGCCTGACTACAGGTGGTATTCATGTTGGTCCTTTCGAAACAATCCGCGCTCGCGGCGACGTCCACGAGCCTGTTCGTTCTGCTGTGGAGCAGCGGGGCGATCTTTTCCAAATGGGGTCTGGCCCACGCTTCGCCCTTTGCCTTTCTGCTGATTCGCTTTGTGATCGCCCTGTGCGGGCTGCTGCTGTTGGCGCCGCTGCTCAAGTTGAAGCGGCCCAAGGGCGGTCGGCCAATGCTGTTTGCGATGGCTACGGGCGTGGTGCTGCTGGGGGCTTATCAGATTTTCTATCTGCTGGCCCTGAACAGCAAAGTCACGCCGGGGGTGATGGCGACCCTCATGGGCGTACAGCCGATCCTCACCGTGGTGTTGATGGAGCGGCAGCGCTCGGCGAGCCGGGTATTCGGTCTGGCGTTGGGGCTGGCCGGGCTGATCATGGTGGTTTACCAGGGGATTGGTCTGGCCGGGATGTCTTGGGCGGGCATGTTGTTCGGCCTGCTGGCGCTGGCGAGCATGACCCTCGGTTCGATCATGCAGAAACGCATCAGCGAAAATCCCCTCGGTACGCTGCCGGTGCAGTACCTGGCCGGGCTGTTGTTGTGCGCAGCTCTTGTGCCGTTTCAGCCGTTCCACTTCGAACACAGCGCAGGTTTCATCGTGCCGGTGTTGTGGATGGGGCTGGTGGTGTCGGTGCTGGCGACGCTGTTGCTGTATCGCCTGATCGCCCGGGGCAATCTGGTGAATGTCACCAGTCTGTTCTATCTGGTGCCTGCAGTGACGGCGGTGATGGACTACCTGATTTTCGGCAATCGTCTGGCGGCGTTGAGTGTGCTGGGGATGCTGTTGATCATTGTCGGTTTGGCGTTTGTGTTCCGTAAAACTGCTTGAAAACCTTCAGGCCAACCCGGGCATTTTCAGTGTCTGGGCCGGCCTCTTCGCGAGCAAGCCCGCTCCCACAATTGGAATGCATTCCTCCTGTGGGAGCGGGCTTGCTCGCGAAGACTGACTTGTTAACGCCGCAAATCAGCGGACGGTTACGGCAGCGGGTTTCACCACCGCCGGCTTCAACACCAGCCACAATGCCAGCGCAATCAATACCCCGCCATACACGTGCGCCATCGACAACGGCTCATCCAGCAGCAATGCCCCCCACAACACGCCGAACGGCGGGATCATGAAGGTCACGGTCATCGACTTGACCGGGCCGATCGAACTCATCAGCCGGAAATAAATGATGTAGGCGAATGCGGTGCAACCCAGACCCAGGCCCAGCAGCGACAGCCAGACACTCCAGCCGCCCCAGCTCGCCGGCGGTTGCGTGAGCACGCTGTAAGCGAACAGCGGCAACAGGAACAACGTGGCACCGAGCATGCTGCCCACTGCTGACAGACGGCTGTCGAGGCCGCCGGCCTGATCCAGCCAGCGTCGCGTGAGGAACCCGGCAAAACCGTAGCAAGTGGTGGCGAGCAGGCAGGCGAGGGCGCCCATCAGCAATTGCAGGTCGAACGCCACCGGGCCGGCGCGGGTCAGGATGCCGACGCCGAGCAGGCCGAGAAAGACTCCACCAAACTTGGCGGCCGTGGGCTTTTCACTGAAAAACAACGCGCCAATCAACACACCCATCAATGGCGTGGTGGCGTTGAAGATGGCCGAGTAACCGGCCGGCAACACTTGGGCCGCGACTGAGTACAGCGTCGCCGGAATCCCCGAGTTGATCACCCCCAGCAGCATCACGGTTTTCAGCTTGCCCTTGAAATCCCAACTGATGCGCATCAGCCCGAGAATCACCAGCAAGCCGGCAGCCGCGATCGACACACGGAAGAACGCGGTGGGAATCGTGCCGATCACCGGCGCAATAATGCGCATGAACAGAAAGCTCGCACCCCAGATCGCTGCCAGCGACAACAAACGAACAATATCGACAGGGCTCACGATGGGTACTCCTTCCTTGATGGGGACGAGAGTGTTGCCGAGCGCCCTGACGATGGCAACCGCTAAACCGGCATTTAATTTTCCGCTCAGAGCACGAAGCGCGTCACCAGGCCATTGAGGTCAATCGCCAGCCGCGACAGTTCCTGACTGGCGGCAGAGGTCTGGGTAGCGCCGGCGGCGGTCTGGGTCGAGAGGTCGCGGATGGTCACCAGATTCTGGTCGACTTCGCGCGCCACCAGCGCCTGTTGTTCGGCGGCACTGGCGATCACCAGGTTGCGCTGGTTGATCTGCGAAATCGACGCGGTGATTTTCTCCAGCGCCTGACCGGCACTGTTGGCCCGGCGCAACGTGTGGCTGGCTTGCTCGGCACTGCTTTGCAGCGCGCCGACGGTGGCACCGGTGCCTTGCTGGATACTGCTGATCATCAGCTCGATTTCTTCGGTGGAGTTCTGCGTGCGTTGCGCCAGCGAGCGCACTTCATCGGCGACCACCGCAAAACCGCGTCCGGCTTCACCGGCACGCGCCGCTTCGATCGCGGCATTGAGCGCCAGCAGGTTGGTCTGCCCGGCGATGCCGCGAATCACCTCCAGCACTTTGCTGATGTCCTGAGCCTGGCTGGCGAGGCCTTCGGCCTGTTCCGAGGCACCGAGCACCGCGCTGACCAGTTCTTGAATCGAGCTGATGGTTTCGCTGACCTGCACGTGGCCGTGCTTGCTGTCCTCGTTCGACGCCTCGGAGGCCTGGGCGCTGGACACTGCGTTGGCGGCGACTTCATCCACCGCTGTACTCATCTCGGTGACGGCGGTGGCGGCCTGCTCGATCTGGTCGTTCTGTTGTTGCAGGCCACGGGTGCTTTGCTCCATCACCGAGCTCATTTCCTCGGCGGCGGAGGCCAGTTGCTGCGCCGATTCGCTGATGCCACGGATGGTCGAGCGCAGGTTGCCTTGCATCTCGGCGAGGGCGCTGAGCAACTGCGCGGCCTCATCGCGACCGTGGTCGGCAATCTGCCCGCTGAGGTCGCCGGCGGCAATTTTTTGCGCGACGCTCAGGGCCTGATTGATCGGGGTGGTGATGCTGCGGGTCAGCAGCCAGGCCAGCAGCAGGGTGGCGATCAAGGCGACCACGATGATCGTCGCGACAATCCACAGCGCTCGCTGGTAAACCCCGGCAGCCGCTTCGGCGGCGCTGTCGGCGCCTTGCTGATTGAAGCTGATCATCTGCTCCAGCGTCTTGTCGAGGAGCGTGCCCTGTGGCGCCAATTCATTGTGCAGGCGGGCGTAGGCCTGTTCACTTTGCCCGGCGTCGATCTGAACGATGATCTGGTCAAGGATGCTCATGTATTTGCCGATATTGGCATTCAAGCCATCGAGCATCGCCCGTTCTTCATTACTGGCCAGCAACGTGGTGTGGTCCTTCAGGCGCTTCAACAATTCCTCGCGCTGAACCTTGATGATGCCTTTGCTTCTGTCGCGCACCGCAGGCTGGGTGCTGGTGATCAGCCGCAGGGACTCGAGGCGGATGTTGGCGATGTTCGCCGCCGCATCGTGAATGCTCTCGATGCTGGGCATCCACGACTCTTCGATCACCGTTGCGCTCTCACGCAGGTTTTTCATCTGACCCAGGCCGAACAGGCCGACCACCACCAGCAGGCCGGCCAATACGGCAAAACTCAAACTGGCGCGCAAACCGATGCGCAGATTGCGGATAGACATCAAAGTGCTCCTTGATCTATGGGGGGAGAGGTCGTCCTCGTGGGCCGAGGATCTTGTTGTGAGGCGGGTGCTGGCGGGCTGTATATCAAAGTGCCACTATTTTGGTAAGACCAATCTGTGGGCTGCGCCGAGTTGGTACTAACAGGCAACGCGGTCACGGAAAAACCGCGAGCCAGAGAGTCGGGTTGATGATTGGATCCGAAAGCCAGAGAATCCGCGGGTTGGCGCGCAAAGAAGAAGCGGACTGCGTGGGCAGTTAATTGACCGAACGGTCGAGTTAAAAAACTTCTATAAAAAATGTGTCGTGTACAACCAGCAGGCGCATTTGGCAGAAATTGCACTTCTCCTGCGCGTGCATCCGTGGCTAAGCTCAGGCACAGATTTCCACTTGCACGCCGAGGTCTCATCTATGCCGCAGCAATGGCCAGCCACCGACATCGCCCGCATGATCCTCGATGGCTTTGACGATTACCGCGAGCATTTCCGGCGCATTACCGACGGTGCGCGCGAGCGCTTCGAGCAAGCGCGCTGGCAGGAGACGCAGACCGCGTCGGCGGCGCGGATCAATCTCTACGAAGAAAAGGTCGGCGAAACCATCACCCGCCTGCGCGAGCATTTCGACGACGAGACGCTGATGAATGTCAGTTGCTGGCCGTTGGTCAAAAGCGCCTACATCAGCGTGATCGACCTGCGCTTCGACGATGAGCTGTCCGAGACCTGGTACAACTCGATCTTCTGCGGGCTGTTCAGCCACGACCTGATCAGCGACGGCTGCATGTTCATCCACACCACCCGGCCGAGCCTGCGTCGTGCACGGGCGGCGCAAACCCGCACCTACAAGCCGCAAGGGCAGTTGTCGTCGATGCTCGCGAGCATCTTTGCCGACTACCGCTTCAGCGAGGACTACGCCGATCTGCCCGGCGACCTGCAGCGCCTCGAAGCGCAACTGCGCGAGAACCTGCCAGACTGGGTGTGCAAGGACCCGGAGCTGAGCGTCGAGCTGTTTTCCTCGGTGCTGTACCGCAACAAGGGCGCGTATCTGGTCGGGCGCATCTACACCCGCGACGAGCAGTGGCCGCTGGTGATTCCATTGCTGCACCGCGAGGGCCGCGGGATTCAGATCGACGCACTGATCACCGACGAAGCCGATGTGTCGATCATCTTCTCCTTCACTCGCTCGTACTTCATGGTCGATGTGCCGGTGCCGGCGGAGTTCATCGGCTTCCTGCGGCGCATTCTGCCGGGCAAGCATATCGCCGAGCTGTACACCTCGATCGGTTTCTACAAGCACGGCAAATCCGAGTTTTACCGGGCGCTGATCAATCACCTGGCCAACACCGACGACCAGTTCATCATGGCTCCCGGCGTGCGCGGCATGGTCATGAGCGTGTTCACCCTGCCGGGCTTCAACACCGTGTTCAAGATCATCAAGGACCGTTTCTCACCGTCGAAAAACGTCGACCGGGCGACGGTGATCGAAAAGTACCGACTGGTGAAAAGCGTCGACCGGGTCGGGCGCATGGCCGATACCCAGGAGTTCGCTGACTTCCGTTTTCCGCTGAGCAAGTTCGATCCGGCGTGTCTTGAAGAACTGCTGGAAGTCGCGCCGTCGACGGTCTCGGTCGAAGGCGACACGGTGCTGATCCGCCACTGCTGGACCGAGCGCCGCATGACCCCGCTCAACCTTTACCTGGACAACGCCAACGAAGCTCAGGTGCGCGAAGCGCTGGAGGATTACGGCCTGGCGATCAAACAACTGGCGGCGGCCAACATCTTCCCCGGCGACATGCTGCTGAAGAACTTTGGCGTCACCCGTCACGGCCGGGTAGTGTTCTACGACTACGACGAAATCTGCTTTCTGACTGAAGCCAATTTCCGCCACATCCCCGCGCCGCGCACCCCCGAAGACGAAATGGCCTCGGAACCGTGGTATTCGATCGGGCCGCTGGATGTGTTCCCGGAAGAGTTTCCGCCGTTCCTGTTCGCCGATGCCGGGCAGCGCAAGCTGTTCGATCAGTTGCATGGCGAGTTGTACAACGCCGATTACTGGAAGGGTTTGCAGGAGGCGATTCGCGCGGGGAAAGTCATCGACGTCTTCCCCTACCGCCGTAAAGGATTGGATAACGAGTAACTACCCTTGTAGGAGCTGCCGCAGGCTGCGATCTTTTGATTTTGCTTTTAAAAAACAACATCAAAAGATCGCAGCCTGCGGCAGCTCCTACAGGGGAAGCAGGTCAATCGAAGGCAAATCTGCGACAATCGCCCCCCTGCATAAACAGACGACCGAATTGCGTACCCGATGACCGACGAATCGCCCTCCATCGACAAACTGCTGAAAAACCTTGATCACGCCATGCTCGCCGACCGTCACCGGCTGCGGCGGCAGTTGCTCGAGCTGCGCAAGAAACCCGACGAGGCCAAACTGGCTCAGTGGGTGGCACGCATGCAGGCGTCCTGTGATCAGGTGCTGGCGCGCCGTGCCAGCCTGCCGGTGATTCGTTACGACGACAGCCTGCCGATTGCCGCCAAGCGCGATGAAATCAAGACGGCGCTGGAGAAGCATCAGGTCCTGATCATCGCCGGCGAAACCGGCTCGGGTAAAACCACCCAGTTGCCGAAAATCTGCCTGGAAATCGGTCGCGGCCAGCATGGCCTGATCGGCCACACCCAGCCGCGCCGAATCGCTGCGCGCAGTGTCGCCAGCCGGGTCGCCGAAGAACTCGGCACGCCGCTCGGCGCGCTGGTCGGCTATCAGGTGCGCTTCGAAGATCAGAGCGATGCCAACACCCTGATCAAACTGATGACTGACGGCATCCTGCTGGCGGAAACCCAGAACGACCGCTACCTCGAACGCTACGACACAATCATCGTCGACGAAGCCCACGAGCGCAGCCTGAACATCGACTTCCTGCTCGGTTACCTGAAAACCCTGTTGCCGCGTCGTCCGGATCTGAAGGTCATCATCACCTCGGCGACCATCGACCTGGAGCGCTTCTCCAAGCATTTCGATGATGCGCCGATTGTCGAGGTGTCCGGGCGGACTTTCCCGGTGGACACTTGGTATCGCCCGCTGACCCTGGAGCAGGACGAAGAGGGCAACCGCGTCGAGGACGACCTGACCGTGGACCAGGCGATCCTCGCCACCCTCGACGAAATCGCCGCCTATGAGCGCAGCGAACGCCGCAGTCCCGGCGATGTGCTGGTGTTCCTGCCCGGCGAGCGCGAGATTCGCGACGCCGCCGACATGCTGCGCAAGGCTCAGCTCAAACACACCGAAATCCTGCCGCTGTACGCGCGCCTGTCGCCGGCCGAACAGCAGCGGATTTTCCAGTCGCATCCGGGGCGCCGCGTAGTGCTGGCGACCAACGTCGCCGAGACCTCGCTGACCGTGCCGGGTATCCGCTACGTGATCGACAGCGGCACCGCGCGCATCAGTCGCTACAGCTATCGCGCCAAGGTACAGCGGCTGCCGATCGAAGCGATTTCCCAGGCCAGCGCCAATCAGCGTAAAGGTCGCTGCGGTCGGGTCGAGCCGGGAATCTGTGTGCGGCTGTACAGCGAGGAAGATTTCCTCGGTCGCCCGGAATTTACCGATCCGGAAATTCTGCGCACCAACCTGGCCGCCGTGATCTTGCAGATGCTGCACCTGCGCCTCGGCGAGATCACCGCGTTCCCGTTCATCGAACCGCCGGACGGCAAGGCGATCAGCGACGGTTTCAATCTGCTGCAAGAACTTTCGGCGGTGGATCGCAACAGTCAACTGACCCCGCTCGGTCGCCAGTTGGCACGCCTGCCGGTGGACCCGCGCATGGGCCGCATGCTGCTCGAAGCGGCCAAGCTCGGCAGCCTGCAGGAAGTGCTGATCGTCGCCAGTGCGATGTCGATTCAGGACCCGCGCGAGCGTCCACCGGAACGTCAGCAAGCAGCGGATCAGGCCCACGCGCAATGGAAAGACACTGATTCGGACTTCGCCGGACTGGTCAACCTGTGGCGTGGTTTTGAAGAGCAACGCCAGGCGCTGACTGCCAGCCCGCTGCGCAACTGGTGCCGGAAGAATTTCCTCAACTATCTGCGTCTGCGCGAGTGGCGTGATTCCCATCGCCAGTTGAGCCTGATCTGCCGTGACATGCAGCTGAGCCTCAACAAGGAACCGGCGGATTACCCGAAATTGCACAAAGCGGTGCTGGTTGGCCTGCTCAGCCAGATCGGTCAGAAAACCGAGGACGGCGATTACCTCGGCGCCCGTCAGCGGCGTTTCTGGATTCATCCGTCATCGGGCATTGGCAAGAAGCGTCCGCAGTGGCTGATGACCGCCGAGCTGGTGGAAACTACCAAGCTTTACGCGCGGATGGTCGCCAAGATCGATGCCGACTGGATCGAGCCGCTGGCCGGGCACCTGATCAAGAAAAACCATTTCGAACCGCACTGGGAGAAAAAGCGCGGTCAGGTCGTGGCCTACGAGCAGATCACCCTGTTCGGGCTGATCGTGGTCGGTCGCCGCCCGGTGCATTACGGCCCGGTGGACCCGGTGGTTTCGCGCGAGCTGTTTATCCGCGAAGGTCTGGTGCGTGGCGAGATTCAGTCGAAAGCCAAGTGCCTGACCGCCAACAAGCAGTTGCTCGAACAGCTCGACGAACTGGAAGCCAAGGCCCGGCGCCGCGACATTCTCGCCGACGAAGAAACCCTGTACGCGTTCTACGATGCGCGCTTGCCGGCGGAGATTCACCAGACCGCGACGTTCGACAGCTGGTATCGGGTCAACAGCCAGAAAGACCCGCAGTTGCTGATCATGCGCGAGGAAGACGTGCTCGCCCGTGAGGCCAGTGAAGTCACCGCGCGCGACTACCCGGACACGCTGCACATCGGCGATCTGGAACTGGCGCTCAGTTACCACTTCGAACCCAATCACCCACGCGACGGCGTGACCCTGCGCGTGCCGGCACCGCTGTTGCCGATGCTGCCGCCGGAGCGTCTGGAATGGCTGGTGCCGGGGCTGATCGAGGCCAAGTGCATTGCACTGGTGCGCAACCTGCCAAAAGCCCTGCGCAAGAATTTCGTGCCGGTGCCGGACTTCATCAAGGCGGCCTTGCAGCGCATGACCTTCGCTGAAGGTTCGCTGCCGCAGGCGCTCGGTCGCGAGTTGCTGCGCATGACTGGCGCACGGGTCAGCGATGAGGCGTGGGCGGAAGCCGCGCAGCAGGTCGAAAGTCATCTGCGGATGAACCTGGAAATCGTCGACGGCCAGGGCAAGTTCCTTGGCGAGGGTCGCGATCTGGCCGAGTTGACCGCGCGTTTTGCTGAAGCCAGTCAAGCTGCTTTGGCGGTACCGCAAAGTGCGAAAAGTCAGCAGCCGGTGGAGGCCAAGGTCTTCGCCCCGGTGGCGGAAAAGACCCAGCAGAAGATTGCCGGGCTTTCGATGACGGTTTATCCGGCGCTGGTGGAAGAGGGCGGCACGGTCAAGGAAGGGCGGTTCTCGACCCCGGCCGAAGCCGAGTTCCAGCATCGCCGCGCCTTGCAGCGGCTGCTGCTGCAGCAACTGGCCGAGCCGGCGAAATTCCTGCGCGGCAAACTGCCGGGTATCACCGAGTTGGGCCTGTTGTATCGCGAGTTGGGTCGGGTCGATGCGCTGGTCGAAGACATTCTGCTGGCCAGTCTCGACAGCTGCATCCTTGAAGGTGAAGACCCGTTACCGCGGGACGGCGCCGGGCTGGCGGCATTGGCCGAACGCAAACGCGGCAGCTGGACCGAACACGCTGAGCGCGTGGCGCGGCTGACACTGGAAATCCTCAAGCTGTGGCACGGCCTGCAAAAACGCTTCAAGGGCAAGATCGACCTGGCCCAAGCGGTCGCGCTGAACGACATCAAGCAGCAAATCAGCAATCTGGTGTATCCGGGTTTCGTCCGGGAGACGCCGATGCAATGGCTCAAGGAGTTGCCGCGCTATCTGAAGGCGGTCGAGCAGCGTTTCGAAAAACTCGGCGCGCAGGTGCAGAAGGATCGGGTCTGGAGCGGCGAACTGGCCGGGCTCTGGACGCAATACCAGACCCGCGCCGCCAAACATGCGCAGGAAGGCAAACGCGATCCGCAGCTTGAACTGTACCGTTGGTGGCTGGAGGAATACCGGGTGTCGCTGTTCGCCCAGCAGTTGGGGACGAAAGCACCGATCTCGGACAAACGGCTGAGCAAGCAGTGGAGTCAGGTCGAGGCTTGATCCCCAACTCTGCTCGATCACCTGTGGGCATTTGTGGTGAGGGGATTTATCCCCGATGGGTGGCGAAGCCGCCCCAAAAGCGACCATCTCAGCCCATCAGTTTTGATGCGGGTGATGGTTTGGCGGCTACTTCGCAGCCGATCGGGGATAAATCCCCTCACCACAAAGATAGAGATATGCCCCACATCGGGATTTGGGTTGTGCTTGAGAAAGGCGCCAAAACCTTGGGTTTATGGCAAACTTCGCGTCCATAAATGCCGGTTTCGCGACCCAGAGCCTTCGGCGAGTTCGCGGATCGGACTAAAAGATGCCAGGTCAGCGTCCCCGGACGGGAATAGACCCTTTGTGTGTTGGTACGTCGGTGCCAGCGCTTTCTGCCTGAACAGATTAGAGAAACGACCATGCATAACGTCGTCATCAGCGGCACCGGCCTGTACACCCCGGCCAACAGCATCTCCAACGAAGAGCTGGTGCAGTCTTTCAATACCTACGTCGCGCAGTTCAACGCCGACAACGCCGATGCCATCGCCCGCGGTGAAGTCCAGGCGCTGACCGAATCCAGTGCGGCATTCATCGAAAAAGCCTCTGGCATCAAGAGTCGCTTTGTCATGGACAAGGACGGCATCCTTGATCCTGCGCGCATGGCCCCGCGCCTGCCGGAGCGCTCCAACGACGAATGGTCGGTCCTGTGCCAGATGGCCATCGGCGCCGCCGAACAGGCGCTGCAACGTGCCGGCAAGACCGCCGCCGACATCGACGGTGTGATCGTTGCCTGCTCCAACCTGCAACGCGCCTACCCGGCCATCGCCATCGAAGTCCAGGAAGCGCTGGGCATTCAGGGCTTCGGTTTCGACATGAACGTGGCCTGCTCCTCGGCGACCTTCGGCATTCAGGCCGCGGCCAACAGCGTGCAGCTGGGTCAGGCCCGGGCGATCCTGATGGTCAACCCGGAAGTCTGCACCGGGCACCTGAACTTCCGTGACCGCGACAGCCACTTCATCTTCGGTGACGCGGCGACGGCGGTGATCATCGAGCGTGCCGATCTGGCGACTTCCCCGTACCAGTTCGACGTGGTCAGCACCAAACTGCTGACCAAGTTCTCCAACAACATCCGCAACAACTTCGGCTTCCTCAACCGCGCCGCGGAAGAGGGCATCGGTGCCCGCGACAAGCTGTTCGTGCAGGAAGGCCGCAAGGTGTTCAAGGACGTCTGCCCGATGGTCGCCGAGTTGATCGGTGAGCACCTGGAAGAGAACCAACTCAACGTCGGCGACGTCAAGCGCTTCTGGCTGCACCAGGCCAACCTGAGCATGAACCACCTGATCGTGCGCAAGCTGCTGGGCCGCGAAGCCACCGAAGAAGAAGCACCGGTGATTCTCGACACCTACGCCAACACCAGCTCCGCAGGTTCGGTGATTGCCTTCCACAAAAATCAGGATGATCTGGCCGCCGGTTCGCTGGCCGTGCTGAGCTCGTTTGGCGCCGGTTACTCGATCGGCAGCGTGATTTTGCGCAAGCGCTGAGTGCGCCTGAAAAGATCGCAGCCTGCGGCAGCTCCTACACTGTTCTCTGTAGGAGCTGCCGCAGGCTGCGATCTTTTGCTTTCGACCATCTGAAAATGAGGCGTGCATGGCCGCAACGGACGACACTCAACTGCTCGAACGCCTGCTCGCGGGTGAGCAAAAGGCGTTCAAGGAACTGGTCAGCACCTACCAGAGCGCGATGCGCGCCGTGGCTTACGCGATTGTCGGCCAGCGCCATGTCGAAGAAGTGGTGCAGGACGCCTGGCTTTCGGTAGTGCGTCATATCGGCAGCTTTGAGGGGCGTTCCAGTCTCAAGACCTGGCTGCTGACCATCACCGCCAATTCCGCCAAAAGCCGTTACAAACAAAACCGCCGCGAAGTGTTGATGGATGATCTGCCGTCTCCCCACGGCACCATCGACGACGATCGCTTTTCTCCCGGTGACGGCCATTGGCTGGTGGCGCCGTTCGCCTGGCATCAGGACACCCCGGAAGCGCTGCTCACCGAAAGCGAATTGCGCGAATGCCTGGAGCACACCTTGCTCAGTCTGTCGGAGCTGCAAAGCAGCGTGTTGCTGCTGCGCGAACGCCAGGGGCTGGAGCTGGAGGAGATTTGTAATCTTCTGGAGATCTCGCTCTCCAATGTCCGTGTGCTGCTGCATCGTGCGCGGCTGAAAGTCTTCGCCACGGTGGAGCATTTTGAGGAGACCGGCGAATGCTGACCTGCAAGGAACAAGTGGCGCGCTCCAGCGATTATCTCGATGGCCAGTTGAGCTTTCGCGAAAAACTGATGGTGCGTCATCACCTGATGTTCTGCCCGAACTGCCGGCGCTTCATTCGGCAGATGCGTTTGATGCAGGCCACGTTGAAGGCGATGCCGGAGAAGCCGCAAGAAGATGTGGATGCGCTGGCCGAACGTCTGGCCGAGCAACGCCGCAAGGAAAAATAACCCCCCCTGTAGGAGCTGCCGAAGGCTGCGATCTTTTGATCTTAGAAACAAGATCAAAAGATCGCAGCCTTCGGCAGCTCCTACAGGGTTTTTGCATCCTGCAGAAATAGCCCGGCGCGGGACGAAACGAACGGATGATGGGGATCGTCGCGCCCGCGTCGGGCTATAGGGTGACGCTTTTTAGAACTTGGCTTCGGCATCCAGTTGCAGCGTATTGATGTCGGAGTCGGTCTTCTTCAGGCTGGCGTTGGTGTAGTCCGAGTTGGCCATGAAGTAGGTCGCGCCCAGGGTGAAGTTCTTGTCCAGCTCGTAGCTGACTTTCAACTTGCTGCCGCGCGAACCGGTGTAGCCGTTGGCGAAGTCGGAGTCGGTGAAGGCACCGACCACCGCGTTGCGTTGCACGTCGCGGTAGTTGTAGTCGATCCCGAAGCCATACACCTTGGTCTTCACGCCGGCCAGCCAGCCAGTGTCCTGGTCGTTGCTGGCGTCTTTGTTGTTGACGTACTGACCGTAGATCGACAGCGGCACTGGCAGGTTGGCGATGTCCAGTTGACCGAAGCCCTCATACAGTTTGAAGGTTTCGTTCGGGCTGTTGCCGTTGACGGCCAAGGCGCATGGCGCAGTGACGGTGCCGGTGGTCGGGCAGGCGCTGTCCTTGTCGTTGTCGTAGGAGTAGAGGCTGCCGCCCAGGGTCAGTTTCAGGCTGTCGGTCAGTGCGAAGCGACCACCCAACTGGCCGGCGTACAGACGCAGGTCGTGCTTGAACTGCACGCCTTCGCCGTCGACGTTGTCCTTGAGGGTGTAGTGACCGGCGCTACCGAACAGTTCGGTGCTGCCGTTCAGCGGGTACTTGTAGGTGACGGCCAGACCTTCCGGGTTGATATCGCTGTCCCAGATGATGTCGCCCATGCTGACCCAAGGCTGGTTCATTTTACCGGCGATCAGGTGCAGGTTCTTGATCGCGTCAGGGTGGTAGTCGACGTAACCCTGGTCGAGCCAGATCTGCTTCTTGTCGAAGTAGTTGTTCAGGTCCTGGTTGGTGGAGCGGGCGTCGTCGCTGCTGCCGGTGGCGATACGGATACCGGTGTCCACCTGCGGGTTGATTTCGGTGTAGGCACCCAGACGGGCACGAATACGCTGACGGTCCTGATCCTTGCTGTTCGGCACGCCGTCGTTGTGTACGGTTTCTTCGCGGAAGCGTACATCGCCCTTGAACTGGGTCTTGGCGGCCCAGGCGAGTTTCTGGTCGAAGGAGCTCAGCTCGTTGGTTTTCTTCGCGGTCGCCGCGATTTGCTCGTTGGTCTCTTGCTGCGCCTGCTGCGCGATTTGCTGAGCCTTCTGATCCTTGGCCAGTTCAGTTTGCAGTTCGATGTACTGCGCCTGGGAAATGGAACCGTTAGCCTTGAGCATGTCGAGCAGTTTGGCGTCGACTGCAGCACTGGCCGGAACACTCATGGCCAGCAACAGGCCACCGCACAGGGCCGCCGCAGTTTTCGTGGAAGCAAGACGCATAGCAATCTCCGAAGATGAGAGGGGATGGGTGAACCATCCTGGGCACACCGACGCGGACGTCGGAAAACAGTGTCCGGGTAGAACCCGGCGCTCTAAAAACAGGAGCGAGTATCGCGATGGTTTATGACAGAGCAGTGGCTAAGTGATGTCATGTCGATGACGATATAAAGCGCTCGTGAACTATTGAGCTAGAGCGCTGTCGGCCGATTGAGCGTGTGCAATGGATGCCGATCAGCGATACTCGCGGGGCTTTGACGCCAAGATGTGGAGAGCCAGTTGATGCCGTTGCAACGTCTGCAAAACCTGTCGGAAATCACCCCGGCGACATGGGATGCGCTGGTGCCCGAGAACCAGCCCTTTCTGCGCCATGCGTTCCTCAGTGCGCTGGAAGACAGCGGCAGCGTCGGGCCCCACACAGGCTGGCAACCCGAGCATCTGCTGCATATCGAAGACGGCCAACTCCTCGCGGCGCTGCCCAGTTATCGCAAGTGGCATTCCTACGGCGAGTACGTGTTCGATCACGGCTGGGCCGATGCCTGCGCTCGCGCCGGTATCGACTACTACCCCAAGCTGCTGACGGCGGTGCCGTTCAGTCCGGTCAGCGGTCCGCGCTTGCTGGCCGCCCGGGTCGAGGACGGTTTCGAACTGCTCAAGAGCCTGCCGGGCTATCTGGAAATCGAAGAGCTTTCCAGCGCACACATCAATTTCACCGACCCGTTCACTGACGCCGCCATGGCCGAGCAGCCGGGCTGGCTGCAGCGTATCGGCTGTCAGTATCACTGGCAGAATCGCGGTTACCGCGACTTCCAGGACTTTCTCGATGTGCTCAGTTCGCGCAAGCGCAAGCAGATGCGCAAGGAACGCGAACAGGTGGCGGGGCAGGGCTTCGAGTTCGAATGGCTGGAAGGGCGGCAACTCAGCGAATCACAGTGGGATTTTGTCTATGCCTGCTATGCCAACACCTATGCGGTGCGCCGCCAGGCGCCGTACCTGACGCGCGAGTTCTTCAGCCTGCTGGCCGCGCGGATGCCGGAGGCGATTCGAGTGGTCTTCGCCAGACAGGGTTCACGTCCGGTGGCGATGGCGTTCAGTCTGGTCGGCGGCGACAGCTTCTACGGACGCTATTGGGGGTGTCTGGCGGAGTTCGACCGACTGCATTTCGAGACGTGTTTCTATCAGGGCATGGACTATGCGATTGCCCAGGGGTATCAGCGTTTTGATGCCGGTGCGCAGGGCGAGCACAAGCTGATTCGCGGGTTTGAGCCGGTGATCACCCATTCGTGGCACTACCTGCGCCATCCGGGCCTGAAGGCCGCAGTTAAAGATTTCCTGCAGCAAGAGCGCGCCGGCGTTCTTGCGTACGCCGAGGAAGCCAGAACAGCCTTGCCCTACCGCCAAACCTAGATCCCCTTGTAGGAGCTGCCGCAGGCTGCGATCTTTTGATCTTTAAAAGTCAAAAGATCGCAGCCTGCGGCAGCTCCTACAGGGAGGCGGTAGTTTCAGGATTCCTCTCTACCCAGCCAGCGATAAATCGTCCCGCCCACCACCGCACCCAGCAGCGGCGCGACCCAGAACATCCACAACTGCGCGATCGCCCAGCCGCCGACGTTGTGCGTCCCTGCAGATTTACGACAGGTTCCGTGCTGGAACCTTGGCTGAGTACAGCAGGCTTTGGATGGATTTCCAGCAGGCATGAAAAAACCGCCAGAGCCCGTGGTTGGCGGGCTGGGGCGGTTTTCTGGTGGACAAACATTGTGTGGCGAGGGAGCTTGCTCCCGCTGGACAGCGAAGCTGTCCCAAAACTATCTGCACCGGTAGTGTCAGACTTTCTCGGTTGGCGGGCTTTGCGCCTGCTGCGCAGCCGAGCGGGAGCAAGCTCCCTCGCCACAAAAGCTCACAGAATCGGGTTTTTTGTGATCAATCGATTCCGACAAACCCCCCGGTCTGGTGCGCCCACAACCGCGCATACAGCCCGCGATGCGCCAGCAGTTCGGCGTGGGTGCCGCTCTCGGCGATCTGGCCGTTTTCCAGGACCACCAGCCGATCCATGCGGGCGATGGTCGAGAGGCGGTGGGCGATGGCGATCACGGTTTTGCCCTGCATCAGGGTTTCCAGGCTTTCCTGGATCGCCGCTTCGACTTCCGAGTCGAGTGCCGAGGTCGCTTCGTCCATGATCAGGATCGGCGCGTCCTTGAGCAGTACCCGGGCAATCGCGATGCGCTGACGTTGACCGCCGGACAATTTCACCCCGCGTTCGCCGACGTGCGCATCGAAACCGGTGCGACCTTCAGCGTCCGACAGCAACGGAATGAACTCGTCGGCGCGGGCCTTGTGCACCGCGTCCCAGAGTTCGGCGTCGGTGGCGTCAGGCTTGCCGTAGAGCAAGTTGTCGCGGATCGAGCGGTGCAGCAGCGAGGTGTCCTGCGTGATCATGCCGATGCGTGCGCGCAGGCTTTCCTGGCCGACTTCCGCAATGTTCTGCCCGTCGATCAGGATGCGTCCGCCCTCGACGTCGTAGAGGCGCAGCAGCAGGTTGACCAAGGTCGATTTGCCGGCGCCGGACGGCCCGATCAAACCGATTTTCTCGCCCGGTTTGATGGTCAGGTTAAGGTCGCCGATGATGCCTTTCTTCTTGCCGTAGTGAAAATCCACGTGCTCGAAACGCACTTCGCCACGGGCCACGGCCAGCGGTTTGGCTTGCTCGTGATCGGTGACGCTGACCGGTTGCGAGATGGTCTGCAGACCGTCCTGGACCATGCCGATGTTTTCGAAGATGCCGGTGACTACCCACATGATCCAGCCGGACATATTGACGATGCGGATCACCAGTCCGGTCGCGAGCGCAATTGCGCCGACAGTGATCAGCGACTGGGTCCACAGCCACAGCGCCAGCGCGGTGGTGCCGACGATCAGCAGGCCGTTCATGGTGGTGATCGCCACGTCCATGCTGGTCACCACGCGCCCGGCCATCTGCGCCTTGACCGTTTGTTCTTCGATGGCTTCCTTGGCGTAGTGCTGTTCGAAATTGGTGTGGGCGAACAGCTTGAGGGTGGCGATATTGGTGTAGCCGTCGACGATCCGCCCCATCAGTTTCGAGCGCGCGTCGGAAGCTTCCACCGAACGCTCTTTCACCCGCGGCACGAAGTAATACAGCGCGCCGATGTAGGCGGCGATCCACGTCAGCAGCGGGATCATCAGGCGCCAGTCGGCTTCGGCGAACAGCACCAGCGAACTGATCGCGTAGATCACCACGTGCCACAGCGCATCCACCGCTTGCACCGCCGAATCACGCAGCGAGTTACCGGTCTGCATGATGCGCTGGGCGATACGCCCGGCGAAGTCGTTCTGGAAGAAGTTCAGGCTCTGCTTGAGCACGTAACTGTGGTTCTGCCAGCGGATCATGCTGGTCATTCCCGGGCTCAGGGTCTGATGCACCAGCAGATCGTGCAGGCCGAAAAAGATCGGCCGCAGCACCAGCGCAACCACCACCATCCACGTCAGTTCGAGGGCGTGGTCGCTGAAGAAATTCGGGTTGGGCGTGCCTTGGGCCAGGTCGATGATGCGGCTCAGGTAACTGAACAGCGCCACTTCGATCAACGCGGCAAACAGACCGACCACCAGCAGAGCGGCAAAGCTCGGCCAGACTTGTTTCAGGTAATAGGTATAGAAGGGCCAGACACGATCTGGAGGGGACGCCGTCGGAGCGTCGCGGAATATGTCGATCAGTTGTTCGAAACGGCGATAGAGCATCAGATAACCGCCCGGAAGCCGGGCTCTCCTTTTATCGGTGTGAGCGGCGTGGCATCACGCCCGCGCCGCTCGATACGCCCTGTACAGCTTAGTCGATGACTTTGGCCGACTTGATGATCACAGGGTCGGAAGGCACGTTTTGCATGCCCTGTTTGGTGGTGGTTGGCGAGTTGACGATGACGTCGACCACGTCCATGCCTTTGACCACTTTGCCGAATACGGCGTAGCCATCACCCTGGTCGAGGAAATCGTTGTCCTTGACGTTGATGAAGAACTGGCTGGTCGCCGAATCAGGTACGGAGGTGCGCGCCATGGACAAGGTGCCACGGACGTTGGCCAGACCGTTTTTGTGTTCGTTCTTGATCGGCGCCTTGGTGTCTTTCTGCTGCATCTGTGGCGTGAAGCCGCCACCCTGAGCCATGAAGCCCGGGATCACACGGTGGAAAATGGTGTTGGTGTAAAAGCCGCTGTTGACGTAATCCAGAAAGTTTTTGGTACTGATCGGCGCCTTGACCGGGTCCAGTTCGATTTCGATCTGGCCGTTGCTAGTGTCCAGCAGCACGTGCGGTGCCTTGGCCGGGGTGGCAGCCATCAGGTTGGCAGCAAACAGCACAGTACCAGCGGCGAGGGCGAGTTTTTTCAGCATGGGTCAGTGATCCTGAGATTGAATATCGGCTGCGGCAAGAAACTCCAGCAGCGTTTGATTGAAGCGTTCGGGTTGATCGAGCGGGGTGGCGTGGCGCGAATCGGCGATCACCACCAGCCGCGCATCGGGCAGCAGTTTTACATAGGTTTCTTTCAGCGCGACGGGTGTGTAGTCACGGTCGGCGCTGACGATGAGGGTTGGACAGGAAATTCTCGAAAGTCGTTCCTGAACGCCCCAGCCAACAATCGCATCGAAGCTGGCGAGATAAGCACGTTTGTCGTTTTTTGCCCAGCGCTCGGACATTTTTTGCCGCAGTTCGGCCTGCTCAGGCTTGGGAAAAAGTTTGCTGCCCAAGGCCTTGCCGATGGTCGCGAGGCTGAGTACGCGCATCAGACTCCAGCGCTTGAACCACTGCCAATAGTCGTCGCGACTGCGGATTTTGACTTCGGGGGCACTGTTGACGATGGTCAGGCTTTTCAGCATGTGCGGCTGATCGACGCCGAACTGAAAGCCGATCATCCCGCCCATCGACAGCCCGACGTAGTGCACCGGGCCGAGGTTCAGGTGCTCGATCAGTGCCAGCAGGTCGGCGCTGAAACCGGCGATGCTGTAGCGCTCGCGGGGTTTGTCAGAGCGACCGTGACCGCGTATGTCCGGAACGATCACCCGGTAGTGCGCCGACAGCGCCGGGATCTGCATTTCCCAGTCCAGGGTGCTCGAGCCGAGCCCGTGAACCAGCAGCAACGGCGTACCGTGGCCATATTCCTCGTAGTGCAGGTTGCAACCTTCGTGCTCGAAATAGGCCATCGGTGAACTCCGTGTCAGGCTTGTTCAGGGGCGGCGAACGGTGCGTCCAGCGGCAAGGTGTCGAAGGTACGCAGCAGTTCGATGAGGATCTGTGTCGCCGGGCCCAGCGGTTTGTCCTTGTTGGAATACAGATAGAAGCTCGGGTTGCGGCTGCCGCCCTGATCCAACGGTAGCAGCTTGAGCGTGCCTTCCTTCAATTCGCGTTCGATCATGTGCCGCGGCAGCCAGGCGAAGCCCAGGCCGCTGCTGACGAACGTGGCGGCGGTGGCGAGGCTGCCGACGGTCCAGCGCTGTTCGGCGCCGAGCCAGCCGACGTCGCGCGGTTGCTGGCGGCCGGAGTCGCGGATCACCACCTGCATCTGCGTTTCCAGATCCTGGAAGCTCAGTTCGCGATTGAGCCGGTGCAGCGCGTGATCCGGGTGGGCGACGGCGACAAACTCGACGTCACTCAATTCCGTGCCCAGGTAACCGGGAATGCTCAGGCCGGTGATCGCCAGATCGGCGACGCCTTCGAGCAAGACCTCTTCGACCCCCGACAATACTTCTTCACGCAGCCGCACGCGGCAGCCGCGACTCTGTGGCATGAACGCGGTCAGCGCGCGGACAATGCGGGCGCTCGGATAGGCGGCATCGACCACCAGCCGCACCTCGGCCTCCCAGCCCTGTTCCATATGGTGGGCGAGGTCTTCCAGTTGGCTGGCCTGTTTCACCAGTTGTCGTGAACGCCGTAGCAGCACGCCGCCCGCCTCGGTGAGCACCGCTTTGCGCCCGTCGATGCGCAGCAACGGCACACCGAGCTGGTCCTGCATGCGGGCGACGGTATAACTCACCGACGATTGCGAACGGTGCAGAGCCTCGGCGGCCTGGGCGAAGCCGCCGTGGTCGACCACGGCCTGCAATGTTCGCCATTGATCAAGGGTCACGCGGGGCGCTTTCATCAATAGCTCCTCTTGTCCTAAGCTGGCCGTCCCTCAAGGAGACTGGCGAATGAAAAAATTCTGTTGTGTGGTGCTGGCGCTGCTGCCGCTGACGGCGTTTGCTTACCCGATCGACGTGCAGAAAAACCTCAATGGCTTGAAGATCGACTACGAAACCTACGACACCGATAAGGACATCGGCTCGATTCGGGTCGCCAACTACGGCGACGTGGACGCGACCTGCAAAGTCGTGTTCAACAATGGCCCGGAAGCACCCCGTACGCGCAACATCGAGGTCCCGGCCCGCAAACATACGAACGCCACGGCCAAGTTCTCCCGCGAGATCATCAGGCTGCGAATCGACCTGAGCTGCACCCCGAAATAACGGCAATCCTCTGTAGGAGTGAGCCTGCTCGCGATAGCGGTGTGTCAGTCAGAGAATGCGTCGATTGACACGCCGCAATCGCGAGCAGGCTCACTCCTACAAGGGTACAAAGTGCATCTAAACGAATTATTCGATCTTTTGCAGCAATTATTTGCGCTTTTTCATCGATCCATCCCTGTTTAACCTTCACTCCATCGACCTACAACATTCTCGGATGGAGGCTACACAGCATGTCCCGCGTTCTGATCATCGAAAGCAGCGCCCGTCAGCAAGACTCGGTTTCCCGGCAACTGACCCAAACCTTCATCGCTCAGTGGAAAGCCGCGCACCCCAACGATCAGATCACCGTGCGTGACCTCGCCGTGAACCCCGTTCCACACCTGGACAGCAACCTGCTGGGCGGCTGGATGAAGCCCGCCGAGCAGCGCAACGCCAACGAACAAGTGTCGCTGGATCGCTCCAATGAATTGACCGATGAACTGCTGGCCGCCGACGTGCTGGTGATGGCTGCGCCGATGTACAACTTCGCGATCCCGAGCACCCTCAAGGCCTGGCTCGACCACGTGCTGCGTGCCGGCGTGACCTTCAAGTACACTGAAACCGGCCCGCAAGGCCTGCTCAGCGGCAAGCGTGCCTACGTGCTCACCGCTCGCGGCGGCATCTACGCCGGCGGCCCGGCCGACCATCAGGAACCGTACCTGCGTCAGGTCATGGGCTTCATCGGCATCCACGACGTGACCTTCATTCACGCCGAAGGCATGAACCTGGGCGGCGACTTCCAGGAGAAGGGCCTGAATCAGGCCAACGCCAAACTGTCCCAGGTCGCTTGACAGGTTAATCCCCAGATAATCGCCGGTTGTTCTAGTGACCCGGCGCAACCCCTTCAAGGCTCTACGCGCATCGAACCTCCCTTTGCACTTGTTGCTCCTGAGTGCTGTAGCCCGATTGAACGCTTTAGCGAGATCGGGCTTTTTTTTGCCTGCAATTCAGTGAGCGACGGATTCCCTGTAGGAGTGAGCCTGCTCGCGATAGCGATCGTTCAGTCACATCGATGTTGACTGACACACAGCAATCGCGAGCAGGCTCACTCCTACAGAGGGATTTTGTGTTGGTTGCAGAATGTAAAAACCGCTATCGTCGCCGCCATTCGAAACAGAGGCGACCATGGGCTATCTACTTTTTGTCACGCTGATTCAGGCGTTTTCCTTCAGTCTGATCGGCGAATACCTGGCCGGACACGTCGACAGCTACTTCGCGGTGCTGGTGCGCGTGGTGCTGGCCGGGCTGGTGTTCATTCCGCTGACCCGCTGGCGTTCGGTGGAACCGGCGTTCATGGGCGGCATGCTGCTGATCGGCGCGTTGCAGTTCGGCATCACCTACGTCTGCCTGTACCTGAGCTTCCGCGTGCTGACGGTGCCGGAAGTGTTGCTGTTCACCATCCTCACACCACTGCACGTGACGCTGATCGAAGATGCGCTGAACCGGCGCTTCAATCCATGGGCGCTGGTGGCGGCACTGGTGGCGGTGGGCGGCGCGGCGGTGATCCGTTTTGACCGGATCAATCCGGACTTCTTCATGGGCTTTTTGCTGCTGCAACTGGCCAACTTCACCTACGCCGCAGGCCAGGTGCTGTACAAGCATCTGGTGGCGAAACACCCAAGCGACCTGCCGCATTACCGGCGTTTCGGCTTCTTCTACCTCGGCGCACTGGCGGTGGTGTTGCCGGCGTTTCTGCTGTTCGGCAAGTCCAACTTCTTGCCCGAAGCATCCTTGCAGTGGGGCGTGTTGCTGTTCCTCGGCCTGGTCTCGACCGCGTTGGGGATGTACTGGTGGAACAAGGGCGCGTGCATGGTCAACGGCGGCACGCTGGCGGTGATGAACAACCTGCATGTGCCGGTGGGCTTGCTGCTGAATTTGCTGATCTGGAATCAGCATGAGGAACTGGGAAGGTTGTTGCTGGGCGGGAGTGTGATTCTGGCTGCCGTATGGATCAGCCGGTTGGGGATTCGCAATTCCCAAGCCACCGCATAACCCCTGTGGGAGCGGGCTTGCTCGCGAAGACGGTGCGTCATTCAACGATTATGTTGACTGACCTGACGCTTTCGCGAGCAAGCCCGCTCCCACAGTTTTGATCTGTGGGGTTATAGGAGGTGTTGTTGTGGTTCTGGTATGTGCGCTGAGCCGAGTACAGCCGGCAACAACCCCGAACGCAAATCCCCACCACTTGGCTGCTGATAAAGGCTCAAACCAAACTCCGGCAGCACCGCCAGCAGATAGTCGAAAATATCGCCCTGAATCCGTTCGTAATCGGCCCACACCGTGGTGGTGGTGAAGCAGTAGATCTCCAGCGGAATGCCCTGCGCGGTGGTCTGCATCTGCCGGACCATGCAGGTCATGTTCGGTTGCACCTCCGGGTGACTCTTCAGATACGCCAGCGCATAAGCGCGGAAGGTGCCGATGTTGGTCATGCGCCGGCGGTTGGCCGACATCGCCGCCACATTCCCCTGCGCTTCGTTCCACGCCTTTAGCTCGGCTTTCTTGCGGGCCATGTAACCGCTCAGCAGGTGCACCTGGGAGAGTTTTTCTTCCTCATCGTCACGGATGAAGCGCACGCCACTGGCATCGATGAACAGGCTGCGCTTGATTCGCCTGCCGCCGGACTGCTGCATGCCGCGCCAGTTGCGGAACGATTCGGACATCAGGCGCCAGGTCGGGATCGAGACGATGGTCTTGTCGAAGTTCTGCACCTTGACCGTGTGCAAGGTGATGTCGACCACGTCGCCATCGGCGCCGACTTGCGGCATTTCGATCCAGTCGCCGACGCGCAGCATGTCGTTGCTGGTCAGTTGCACGCTGGCAACGAACGACAGCAATGTGTCCTTGTAGACCAACAGAATCACCGCCGACATCGCACCCAGACCGGACAGCAGCAACAGCGGCGAACGGTCGATCAGGGTGGCGACGATGATGATCGCGCCAAACACGTACAGAACCATTTTCGCCAGTTGCACATAGCCCTTGATCGAGCGGGTGCGGGCGTGTTCGGTGCGCGCGTAGATGTCCAGCAGCGCATTGAGCAGGGCGCTGACTGAAAGCAGCAAGAACAGGATGGTGAACGACAGCGCGACATTGCTCAGGAACAGCATCGCGGTTTTGCTCAGTTCCGGCACCAGGTGCAGGCCGAACTGGATCACCAGCGACGGCGTCATCTGCGCCAGGCGCTGAAAGACCTTGTTGTGGCGAAAGTCGTTGAGCCAGTGCAGCGCCGGCTGGCGACCGAGCATGCGGCTGGCATGCAGGATCAGATAGCGCGCCACTCGTCCGAGGACCAGCGCGATCACCAATAGCAGCATCAGCGCCAGGCCGGATTGCAGGAGCGGGTGCTGTTCGAGGGCACCCCAGAGGTCTTGGGCGTTGAGCCAGAGCTGTTTGAAATCCATGTGAGCAACGATTCTTCTGTAAGACGCGATGGGCGATTAGAGCATTTAAGACGCTGTGTATTACCGTTGGAGACAAATCGAGCAACAAAAAAGCCACTGATTACGCCCGTTTGTATAAAGAAACTCGGCCTGAGCGCTCGAAACCGGTAACCTATGCAGCTGTTTTTTTGCATATCTTCGAGGTAGCACCCGTGTTTTCCCAATTCGCCCTGCACGAACGCCTGCTCAAAGCCGTGGCCGAGCTGAAATTTGTCGAGCCAACGCCTGTGCAAGCAGCGGCCATTCCGCTGGCGCTCCTGGGGCGTGACCTGCGGGTGACGGCGCAAACCGGTAGCGGCAAGACCGCCGCTTTTGTCCTGCCGATCCTCAACCGCCTGATCGGCCCGGCCAAGATCCGCGTCAGCATCAAGACCCTGATCCTGCTGCCGACCCGCGAACTGGCCCAACAGACGTTGAAAGAAGTTGAACGCTTCTCGCAGTTCACCTTCATCAAGTCCGGCCTGATCACCGGCGGCGAAGACTTCAAGGTCCAGGCGGCGATGCTGCGCAAGGTGCCGGACATCCTGATCGGTACCCCGGGCCGGATGATCGAGCAACTCAACGCCGGCAACCTCGATCTGAAAGAAGTCGAAGTACTGGTGCTCGACGAAGCCGACCGTATGCTCGACATGGGTTTCGCCGAAGACGTGCAGCGTCTGGTCGACGAATGCCCGAACCGTCAGCAGACCATGCTGTTCTCCGCCACCACCGGCGGTTCCGGCCTGCGTGAAATGGTCGCCAAGGTGCTGAACAACCCTGAGCACCTGCAGCTCAACGCGGTCAGCCAGCTGAACTCGACCACTCGTCAGCAGATCATCACTGCCGACCACAACCAGCACAAAGAACAGATCGTCAACTGGCTGCTGGCCAACGAGACCTACCAGAAGGCCATCGTCTTCACCAACACCCGTGCCATGGCCGACCGCATCTACGGCCGTCTGGTGGCTCAGGAATACAAGGCGTTTGTGCTGCACGGCGAGAAAGACCAGAAGGATCGCAAATTGGCGATCGACCGTCTGAAGCAGGGCGGCGTGAAGATCCTGGTAGCGACCGACGTCGCGGCCCGTGGTCTGGACGTTGATGGACTGGATCTGGTGATCAACTTCGACATGCCACGCAGCGGCGACGAATACGTGCACCGCATCGGTCGTACCGGCCGTGCCGGTAACGACGGTCTGGCGATCTCGCTGATCTGCCACGGCGACTGGAACCTGATGTCGAGCATCGAGCGCTACCTGAAGCAGAGCTTCGAGCGCCGCACCATCAAGGAAGTCAAAGGCACCTACGGCGGGCCGAAAAAGGTCAAGGCCTCGGGCAAAGCCGTCGGTGTGAAGAAGAAAAAGACCGACGCCAAGGGCGACAAGAAGAAAACCGCCGCCAAGACCCCGACCAAGCGCAAGAGCGCCAACCGGCCGAAGCCGGATTCGCTGGTGAGCAGCGACGGCATGGCTCCGCTCAAGCGTCGCAAGCCGGCTGAGCCAGCGGCTGAGTAAGGCGTTTCGCAGGCAATAAAAAACCCGGACAGTGTCCGGGTTTTTTTATGCGCAGGGTTTGTCAGTTGCCCAACTGGCCGCTGGTGTCCGCGTCAAAGCGCTGTCTGGCGCGATCTGCCGCCGGCTTGAGCAACGCGAGCAGCGCGGCTTCGCTGTACAACCGCGAACCCCCCAGCTCTTTCGGCGTTGGTTCGATCGGGATCAGGACATCCTCACCGTCAGCATGCAGCCAGATCGCCACGACGTGCAGTGCCGAGACAAACAGCACGCGCAATTCGACGCTCTTGCCCTGCAATTGCGGCGCCTGTTCCGCCAGTTTCAGCGCGCCCACGGTGTCGGCGGCCCGGGTGCCGTGGTTCAGCGAAGCGAACTCGACATGGCCACGTACCTCAGCCAGTTGCGCATCGGCAATGCTCACGCCGTCGGCAAAAACCAGGTAGTGCCAGTCACCGATGCGTGCGTCTTTCAGACCCTTGCCCTGGCTCAGATCGTCGAGTGTCAGCGAGTAGCCACGATAGGCTTCGCTGAGGCTGACGTTGGCCGATGTCGCATTGGCGAACTGGCGGTTGATACCGAAGCCCTGGTTTTGCAGCGCGGCTTGCAGCACCGGACGCAAAGTCTGTACGCCGTTGGAAGGCGCCTTTGGATAAGTCAGTTGCATGATATCGCCCTCCTAGTTTTTCGCGGTGAAGTAAGTGTGAGTCCAGTTGCCGCCGCCGTTGTACGAACCGGGGAATGAGTTCAGGGCGCGGGTCGAGTAACCGTAGATCGAGTCGGCGATCAGCACGTAGTTGCCGTTGGTGCCGTAGATCGTCAGGAAGTGCGCACCACCGCCGTACCAGGCACAGCGCAGGCCGACCGGGCGGCCCATGTTGATCTGGTTCTGGATGGCCGACATCTGCAGCGAGCCCTGATTCATCCCGTTGTAGCAGCGGGTGGTTTGCAGGGCCGAATCCAGATAGCCGTAGACGTTGCACGGTCCCGGCTGGCTGCAGCAATTGCGGTCCAGTTGGGTGCTGGCGACGCCGCACTGGGTCCAGTTCCCGGTACCGTAGTAGTTGCCGACCGAGGCGGAAACGGCGGCCCAGCACCAGTTGGTCTGGGTTTGTTTTTGCATGGTGAAGTTGAGGTTGGCGGCGGCCAGTGCCGCATTTTGCGCAGTGGCTTCAACCTCGACCAGCTGCGGGTCGAGCAGGTGGCCGACGAGGCACCTTGGCAGGCTCTCGCCGGTAAACGATGTTGCTTGATTGGTTAACATTTTTCAGTCCTCCATGAATGAAAACAAGCGTCCAGCTTGTGGTTGTATTGCGGTATTGCCGAGCGATCGGTGGTTAACGGTTTTCATCTGCGATGAACGGTGCCGATCTCCTTGCTCGAGGTAACCTTAGTATGTGTATGCGTTTATGCAAGAAAATAAATGCATTTGTGCATTTTAAAGATCAAAAGATCGCAGCCTGCGGCAGCTCCTACAGGTATCGGTGTAGGAGCTGCCGCAGGCTGCGATATTTTGATTCTGAGGTGATTAACCCTCGGTTTTCTTCTTGGCCGAATCCAGCTCTTTCAAGCGCTGATCAATCAACTGGCACTTGTCCGGCAGATCGGCGCTGGCCGTGCCCAAGTCCATTTTCTGCAACTCGGCGTTGATCTCCTTGGCCTTGGCCGGGTTCTGTTCGGTGAGCTTCGCCACTTCCTTGGCCAGTTGTTCACGTTTGGCGGTGGCTTCCTCGGGTGTGCACGCCCACACGGGCAGGGCGCAGGCGAGGGTGGCGGCGAGGGTGAGCTTGAGCAGGGTTTTCATGGGGGGCGGGCCTCCGTTCCGGTTAAGGCGGGTTAACCGGTGGAGGGCCGGATGACATTAAAAGTTCAGAAATGTGGGCGCCAGCAAGGCGTGCCCCCACAGGTTTATCAACTTCCATGACAGCAACTTGATTTTGTTTCTCCCTCATATCGGTCGTGGTGTCGTACCCATTCCATGATCTCGTCCTCATTGCGGCCCTTGGGCGTGAGGTCGAGATAGTTGTAAGCCCCTACCAACATATCCAGCCCACGCGCATACGTTGAATAGGTATGGAAAATCTCCCCGGATTCATTGCGGTAAAACACACTCAGCCCCGGCATTTCCTCTTCGGCGCTGTCAGTCTTTTCGTAGTTGTAAGTAGCCTTTCCGGCCTCGGCGTCTTGGGCTCTGGCGCAAACGCCAAAGTCGTAGTTGAAATCGGAACCGTCTGACGACACCCAGTCGAATTTCCAGCCCATACGTCGCTTGAATGCCTGAAACTCATCGAACGGTGCGTGGGAAACCGCGACCACGGCAATATCGTGATGCGCCAGGTGCTGGTTGGCGCCGTCGATGTGGTCGGACAGGAACGAGCAGCCCTGACAGCCTTCCTCCCAGTCCTTGGCGAACATGAAGTGGTACACGATCAACTGGCTGTGTTTGCCGAACAGGTCGGCCAGTTTCAGTTCGCCGTTTGGGCCGTGAAATCGGTAGTCCTTGTCGACTTTGACCCACGGTAATGCGCGGCGTTTGGCGCTGAGGCGGTCGCGTTCTTTGGTGAAGGCCTTTTCTTCGGCCAGATGTTGCTTGCGCGCAGCGAGCCATTCTTCGCGCGATACCACCGGATGATTCTCGACGTTCATGATGATTTCTCCTGCGGGGTTGAAACCGTCTTTGTCAGACTAGTCGTTTAACCCTCGAACAATTCGACAGACCGCCGGTCGGTCGCGGCGTGAAATGCGGCTGAACGGCGGCGACAGGCACCGGTCACAACCTATGACAGCGCCCCAAATCACGTGCACCGGAGGTTGAATCAGGATGACGACTTACAACTGGGATTTGATTGAACGCTTGCTCCATGAAGTACAGAACAGTGCAGGCGAAAGTTTCGCGCCGCGAAAATATGCCGAGGACTATGCGGCGCAGAAAGCCAGTGCAGGCGAGCCGATCGAGAATCTGGATCACCTGAAAACGCTGGCCTGCGAATATGAAGGCTTGTTGCTTGAGCGTGGATTTATCGAACCGCGCCCGGATCATATGGGCAGTACTGGCAGCAATTTTATTCTGACGCCGCGCGGATCAAGTCTGCTGAGCCTGATCGACAGCAGCATTCCCGGAAATGATCATCCGCGGCAGGTGCTGGACGAGCAGCAAGATGCGCTGGATGAAGCGACATTTGATGAAGTGGCTTCAAAGGCGCAGATTGCCTGATAGCCTTTGTGGGAGCGGGCTTGCTCGCGAATGCGGTGTGTCAGACACATAAATGGTGAATGACCCACCGCATTCGCGAGCAAGCCTGCTCCCACATTGGTTTGACGTCTGATTCAAGGTTTTTGTGCGGCCTTGAGGCATTTGAGGTCATTGAAGTCCTTGCGCACACCCTCAATTTTCTTCAACAAACGCTGACGCTGTTGCGGCGTACTCTCGGCCATCAGATCAACCGCCAGCGAACGCGCCTGCGCTTCGGTATTGGCGTAGGCTTTTTGGTAATCCGCTGTCCATAAGCGCTCCCGGTTGACCAGAAGCGTCTCGATTCGCTGTGGGAATTCAGGACTCTTACGCTGGGCGACGGCGTTGCTGAACTGCTGCTGCCAATGCGCGCGGTTGGCGATCCATTGGGTGTTCTGCTCGCCCAGCGCGGTCGACCAGGCCATCACCCGTTGTTCCTGAGTGGCGCTCAACGGGCCAAGCCAATCGGTCAGGCGTTTGTCCATCCGTGCGCCCCGTTCGGCAATCTGCTGCGCCAGTGGTGGTTTGACGTATTCCTTCTCCCGTTTGCGCAGATCCTTGGCGAACGCGTCGTTCATTTCCGCGACCTGTTTATCGTCCAGCCCTTGGAGTAATTCGATGGCCGACGGCGTGATCTGGCGTGCGGTGTCGGCAATGGCTTTTTTCGCTTCCTCGTTTCGTGCTTGCAGCGCAGCGTCGGTGACCTGATTGGTTTCGACCATTGCCTGCAAGCGATCCAGCCAGTCGAGGTAACCCGGCAGTTGCGTGGTGCAGTGCCAGTTCAGGTGTTCCTTGAGCCGTTCGTTGAACCAGTCCTTTTGCTCGCCGGTCATGTCTAGGTAGTCGCCGAGCGTCCATGGAATGATCACGTCGAGATTGCGGTAGGCCAGGCCGACACGGCTGCAAGCGCCCAGGGCGAGGGTGACGATCAGCAGGGTGGCGAGGGTTTTGAACCAGCGAGACATGAGCGAATCCTTGCGAGAGCCTGGCGTCTGATTCTTATGTGAACGCAGGAAGCTCCCGGCAGTTCAGCCGATCAATAGAACGCGCGTTCGGCCTTGAGCGTGACCAGCCCGTCGCATTCGCTGTTGTGGCCGGAATAGGCCGAGCAATCACTGCCACTGAGGTTGGAGTTGCTGTAGATCAGGTCGAGATCGACGCCCATGAACGGCCGGGAAAATTTCACCGACCAATCGGTAAAACTGCTGACGTAACCACCGTCCACCGACACCGGCGTATTCAGTTGATGAGTGGTGTATTTCATGCTGATCCCGATGCCGAACGGCTGATTGCCACCGAGGTCGGCGAACAGCGTGTTGTTCTGTTTGTCCGGGTCGTTGCTGAAGGCCACACCGAAGCGGCTGCCGAGCAGGGTCAGGCCGCCGAACACTTCCTGGCTGTCGAGGGTGTCCACTTTGGGATAGCTGTAGTGGATCATCCCGACTTCATAGCCGAGGGTCTGATCGAAAGGTTGTTTGAAGCCGACATAGGAGTCGATTTCGAGGTTCTTGCCCGGTGTGAGGCCCATGCTCGGGGCGTACTGACCGACATACAGGCCGCTGTCGTGGCTCAGATCGAGGCCGCCGTGGAACGAGCCGACTGCCGCCGGTTTGACCAGCCCTTGAGCCATGCTGCGGCTGGGCGTGGTGCCGAGTTTGAGGTCGAAGTCGCCAAGCTCGCGCTGGAAAATCTGCGCGTGCGCAGTCGAGCAGACCAGCAGGCCTACCAGCAGTAAACAGGAAGTTGGTTTGAGCATGCGTCACTCCATGAACAGCGAGGGCAGGGCGTGAGCCTGCTGAAACGCTTGATCCAGACGCGTGCAAGGATACCGGCGAATGCTCGGCAATGATGGCCGTTCGTCGATTTTCAACAGATTGGTTAAACACAAGGAGGGTGTTGCGCGGGTGCCAGTCCAGACGCTTCGAAGCTCAAAGCGTCTCAGGACGGGTGTATTACCGGGTGTTACTTCTTGCCCAGGCTGATCTGCTTGGACGGACCGAACGTCTGGCCGCTGACGCCTTTGGCAATTTGCTGGATTTCGCCGCCGGACTTGAGGAACGCTGCGATTTGATCGTTGATCGATTCGCTGGTTTCAACGGCGGGAGCTGGCTTTGCTTTGCTGGTGGATGCTTTTACACGCATGGCGGCCATTAACCTGTAGAAAAGTAACTCGGCCAGGCATCGTACAGGAATAACTTGACAATTGCTTGATAAATATCCCCCGGAATAACTGAGCGCATGGGTGGATTATTCTCGATTAATTATTCGAAATATCCGCCTAAGCTACTGTTTTAAATACGATCATTTGTTCATTTCAACTGAAAATATCTTGAGTGAATTGGCCTGACCGATGCTGCGCTGGCCAGACGAGTGGCAACCCTGGCGCGCCAGCCCCAGGAAAATCACGGTGTCCCGCGGATTTTCTCGAACGGGTTGCTCAGCCAGCGAACGGAACCGGCAAAACCGGGTAGAATGCCGCCACGCAATGAGGGTTCTGGAAAATGGCTTTAGTCGGGCGTTACAACAGTTTGCAAGTGGTTAAACACACTAACTTCGGTTTATATCTGGACGGCGGTGCCGACGGCGAGATTCTTTTGCCCAACCGTTATATCCCTAAAGATATTCCCAGCGAAGATGAAGACTGGCTCAACGTTTTTATTTATCTGGACAGCGATGACAAACTTATCGCTACCACTGAAAAACCAAAAGTGCAGGTCGGCGAATTTGCCAGCCTGAAAGTTGTTGAAATCAACAGCATCGGCGTGTTCCTCGATTGGGGCCTGCCGAAAGATCTGTTGCTGCCGTATTCCGAAGAAAAGCGGCAGATGACCGCCGGCGAATACTGCGTGGTGCACGTATACCTCGACAAACACACGCGCCGCATCACCGCAACCGCACGTCTGGATCGCTACCTCGACAAGACCCCGGCCAACTATAGCGCCGGGCAGGAAGTTGATCTGCTGGTGGCCGAAGCCACCGACATGGGTTTCAAGGCGATCATCAATAACAAGCACTGGGGCTTGATCCACAAGAATGAGATCTTCAAGTTCATGCGTTCCGGCATGCGCGAGAAAGGCTTCATCAAGGAAGTACGCGCCGACGGCAAGATCAGCCTCAGCCTGCAACCGGTTGGGCAGGAAGCGGCGAGCAGTCTGAGCTCGAAGATCCTCGCCAAGTTGCGCGAAAACGATGGCTCGCTGGCCGTCAGCGACAAGAGCGATCCGGCATTGATCAGCAGTCTGTTCGGCGTCAGCAAGGGCAACTTCAAGAAGGCCATCGGTTCGCTGTACAAGGAAGGCAAGATCGTCATTCATGCTGATCGCATTGAACTAACCTGAGTGCCCGCCGGCCCCATGTAGGAGCTGCCGCAGGCTGCGATCTTTTGATTTTCAAAGGCAAAAGATCGCAGCCTGCGGCAGCTCCTACATGAGGGTTTGCAGATGAAGAAAGCGTTGATTGCCTATGGCGCCACACTGCTGGCGTTTCTGTTGCTCGATGGAATCTGGCTCGGTGTGCTGATGGCGCCAACCTATCGCGAACTGCTCGGTTCGCTGATGCTCGAAAAACCGCTGCTGTTACCGGCCGCGGTTTTTTATTGCCTGTACGTTTTTGGTTGCTTGCAGTTTGTGGTGTTGCCGGCGCTGAGCTGGCAACGCGCGGCACGCATGGGCGCGTTGTTGGGGCTGGTGGCGTACGGCACTTATGACTTGACCAACTGGGCGACGCTGCGCGGGTGGTCGGTGCAGGTGAGTTTGATGGATTGGGCTTGGGGGACGTTTGCGACGGCTGTTGCCTGCACGGTCGGTTTCCTGGCTGCGAAGCGATTTGTGAGGTCAGCTGCGTAATCCTGGCTGTCGGGGCCGACGCCTTCGCGAGCAAGCCCGCTCCCACAGGAGGAATGCGTTCTAATGTGGGAGCGGGCTTGCTCGCGAATGGCGGCACAGTCGACGGCCATTCACCGCTGACGTTACTGACGCAGACAATGTCTTTTTCAGACGGCTTTTTCTGCCTGACTGATTGATAATCCCCGACACTGATTTTCGACCATTGGACGGCTGCCATGTTGTGTGTTTTCGAGGTGTTGCGGTGAGTGTCGAGCGGCGCAATGCCGACGGGTTTGCCTTGCAGGTGATGATCGGCCTGTGCCTGATCTGGGGCGTGCAGCAAGTGATGATCAAGTGGGCCGCGCCCGACATCGCGCCGGTGATGCAGGCAGCCGGACGTTCGGGGATTTCCGCGTTGCTGGTGGGTTTGCTGCTGTGCTGGAAGGGTGGCTGGGATCAGGTCGGCAGCACTTGGCGTGGGGGGCTGTTGGCCGGTGCACTGTTCGGTCTGGAGTTCTTCTTCATCGCCGAAGGCTTGCAACTGACCACCGCCGCGCACATGTCGGTGTTCCTCTACACCGCGCCGATTTTCACCGCACTGGGCGTGCATTTCCTGTTGGCCAGCGAGCGCTTGCGACCGTTGCAATGGCTGGGGATCCTGCTCGCATTCATCGGTATCGCGATTGCTTTCGCCGGCGGCGTGTCGTGGGACAACCTCGACCGGCGCATGCTGCTGGGCGATGCCTTCGGGGTTATTGCCGGCGCCTGCTGGGGCGCGACCACCGTGGTGGTGCGCGCCTCGCGCCTGTCGGAAGCGCCAGTGACCCTGACCCTGTTCTATCAGTTGATCGTCGGTTTCGTCGGTTTGCTGTTGATCACGCTGTTCAGCGGCCAGATCACTCACGTCAGCCTGACCAGCGTGGCGGTGGCCAGCGTGTTGTTCCAGGGGCTGGTGGTGTCGTTCTTCAGTTACCTGACCTGGTTCTGGCTGTTGCGGCGTTATCTGGCGGCCAATCTGGCGGTGTTTTCGTTCATGACGCCGCTGTTCGGCGTCACCTTTGGCGTGGTGCTGCTGGGTGAAGAATTGAGCATTAACTTCGTCATCGGCGCGGTACTGGTGTTGCTCGGCATCACCTTTGTCAGCGCTGAGCAGTGGGTACGTCGGCGTTTGCGCAAAGCCCTCGGCCAGCACTGACCGGTTGCAGCGCCAGCCCGCCAGCGATCAGCAGACCGCTGCCGGCAATGATCAGCGCCGGTTGCAAGCCCCCGCTGAAATGGCTGCTCAGCGCCGCGAGTAACGGGCCGCTGAGCTGGCCGACAGCGAAGCATGCGGTCAGCAGTCCGGCGTTGCGCTGAGTTGTGTGCGGCGCCAGTTCTCGCGAGCGTTGCATCACCAGTTGCATGCAAGCGAGGAACGGCATGCCGCACAACAACACCCCCAGCGCCAGGCCATAAGCGCTGCCCAACAGACAGGCGAAGACCCCGAGCGCCTGCAACCACAGCGTTGCGGTCAGCCAGTGCCGTGTGGTGTTCGGGTCGTGGCGACGCAGGCTCACCAACAGCACGCCAATCGCCGCGCCAAGACCGAAGCACGGCCAGAACAGATCGGCCTGCCATTGCCCATGAAACTGCGCGTTGGCCATTTGCGAGAGAAACGTGGCCGGAATGATGTAACCCACGCCATACAGCGCATACACCACCGCCAGTCGCGGGATGCCGCGTTTCGAATGGCTGACATTGAGCGTGACGACCGGCGTGTGCACGCCCGGTTGCGGCAGAATCCGCACGATCCCCAGCAACATCAGCAGCGCCACGGCGGCATAGATCAGCCACAACGTGGCGGAAGTCTGGTTCAGCAGATGTGAGAACAGTGCCAGCAACCCGGTCAGAAAAATCCCCAACCCCGGACCGGCGAATACCAGCGCCCCCAAGCGTGGCCGACCCGCTGCCGCCGCCAGTGGCTGACTCAGCGCGGTAATCATCACCAGCACCCACGCACTCGCCACCCCTGTACCGAAGCGCAACAGCAAATGCGCCCAGAAACCGTTGGCCCAGAACGACGCCAGGGTCAGCAGCACACACAGCCACAAACCGCCATGCAAGCGGCGCTGCACTTGCTGCGGACGATGGGCGAACATCGCGTCCACTGCGCCCAGCAGGTAGCCGAGGTAATTGGCCGCAGCAATCAGACCGGCGGCAGTCAGGTCGACCTGGCCTTCGCTGAGCAGGTGCGGCAGTTGCGGGGTGAGGGCGAAGCGCCCGATGCCCATGGCCATCATCAGGGCGACGAAGCAGGCGGATAAGCGAATCAGTGGTGACATGGTCGAGATTCCTTGGGAGGAGCAATGACCGTCAGGCTAGAATCGATTGACTTTCTTTAAAATTGAATAATAGTGAGTAACTTGTTCTGTTATGGAGAAAGGTCGTGGAGTTCAGCCAATTGCGGATCTTCCAGGCGGTGGCCGAGGAAGGTTCGATCACCCGCGCTGCCGAGCGTCTGCACCGAGTGCCGTCCAACCTGTCGACCCGGCTCAAGCAGCTGGAAGAGCAATTGGGTGTCGAACTTTTCGTTCGCGAGCGTCAGCGTTTGCAGTTGTCGCCTGCGGGAAAAGTCCTGCTGGACTACACCGGCAAGCTGTTCACCCTGCGCGATCAGGCCAGTGCGGCGGTGATGGGCGGGCAACCGGCCGGGGATTTTGTCCTCGGCACGCTGTACAGCACCGCGGCGATCCATTTGCCGGCGCTATTGGCGCGCTATCACAAGCAATACCCGGCGGTGAATCTGCAAGTGCAGTCCGGGCCCAGCGGCGAATTGCTCGAGGGCCTGGTCTCCGGGCGTCTCGACGCGGCGCTGGTGGACGGTCCGCCACAACTGGCCGGGATCGACGGCGTGCCGCTGTGCGACGAGCGTCTGGTGCTGATCAGCGAAGCCGATCACCCGCCGATCCGCAGCGCCAAGGAGGTCGAGGGCAGGGCGGTGTTCACCTTCCGCCATGGTTGCGCCTATCGCGCGCGGCTGGAGGCGTGGTTTGTCCATTATCAGGCGGCGATGGGCCGGGCGATGGAGATCGAGTCTTATCAGGGCATGCTCGCCTGTGTGATTGCCGGCAGCGGTGTGGCGCTGATGTCGGAGTCGATGCTCGCGAGCTTGCCGGGGCGTGAAAGCGTCGCGGTGCACCCGTTGGCCGAGCCGTTTGCCAGTGCGACAACGTGGCTCATGTGGCGCAAGGGCATGGTCGGGGCCAACCTCAATGCCTGGATTGAACAGCAGCAAGCGCTCTATCCCGTGGCCGCGAACGAAACCCGGCAAACGGCGTGAACCAACCGATGGTAATTCTGTTCAATTCAGTAACAGATCATTGCGGATTTGCCCGAGCATTGCGTAGGACTTAGGACTATTATCAGTGCGAAGCGGCCTCAGAATTCCGGCCGCTCAGCACTACCCTGAAGGGGGCATGACGATGAAAGAGAAAATTCAGAACTGGCTGCACGATTTGGGTGTTGCCCTCGGCTTGATCGAACCGCCTCTGCAACCCGTACCGATCCGCACCGATGACGAACAGCGCCGGCGTCAGCCTCGTCGGCGGTAGTGCTTGATTAAAGATCAAAAGATCGCAGCCTTCGGCAGCTCCTACAGGAAATCCATTCCCATGTAGGAGCTGCCGAAGGCTGCGATCTTTTGCTTTTCAGTGTCGCCCGATCTCCAGCAAAAACCGGCTCAAGTCCTTCGCCGTCCTGACGGTCTTGAGCATGTGATCCTCTTCGGCCGTGAACGCCGTCAGTCCGAATTCATCTTCCAGATGAAAGATCAAATCCTCGATATCCGCCTTCTCCAGCCCTAATTGCACCAGGCTGGTGTCGTCGTTGAATTCGCGGGATTCCAGCAGGCGCCGAATGTATCGGTGCACCGCAGCACGCACGGCAGCTCTTCTCATGGCAGAAGTTATCGTTGTTGTTTTGACTGATTACAGCAGGCCTCAAGCGTGCCTGCGCAGCCATTCGTCAATCATCGAACGCAAATGCCCGCCGGAAAAACTGCCGAAATGCCCGCCATGCACCGTGCGGATCGGCAGCGCCTGCAAGCGCCGCAGACTGGTGGCGTAATCTTCCAGATTGGAGTGGTAGGCGTCTTCGATCAACGGCCCGTCGTAGATGATGTCGCCGCTGAACAAGGTTTCGGTCGCCGATTCATACAAACTGATCCCACCCGGCGAATGCCCCGGCGTGTGCAGCACCTGCAAGGTGCGGTTGCCAAGATCCAGCACGTCGCCATCCTCGACAAACCCGGTGGCCGGCGCAGCCTTGACCCGGTATTCGGCGTAGCACAGCGGACAGTCCGGGTGCGCCTCGAACATGTCGTCGCCGACAAAGGCCCGGCTCAGGTCGTTCTCACCGTCCGGCGCGGCGAGGATGTCGGCCTCGGCGCGATGCACCAGGCGTTCGGCGAATTCGTGATGCCCGGCGATGTGGTCAAAGTGGCAATGACTGGCGACGGCCACCAGCGGTCGTTCGGTGAGCCACGGCAACTGCTCGCGCAGGCTGACCAATCCCGAACCGCTGTCGAGCAGTAGATCCTTGTCGCGGCCCTGAATGTGCCAGAGGTTGCAGCGGTAGAACGGGCGGATGTACGGCTCGTGGATCAACCGGATGCCATCACTCAAGCTCAAAACTTCGAACCATTGATCGCGAGAAACAATCTTCATCAATCATTTTCTCCAGACGAAAAAAACGGGTGTGGCAACCGACGCCACACCCGTCGAAGAAAGCATCAAGTCGTTACATCAAAGCTTAGATCGCACTCGCCACCGTCGCCGGGCGAGGGGAGACCAGGCTGACCACCACAAAACTCACCAGACCTACCGCGAGGCTGTAGTAGATCGGCGTGTTGGCGTCCAGACCGTCCTTGAACATGAACAGCAGCGCGGTGGCGAAACCCAGGCCCATGCTGGCGATGGCGCCGGCGGTGGTCGCACGTTTCCAGAAGATCGCGCCGATCAGCGGAATCAGCATGCCGCCTACCAACAGGTTGTAAGCAAGAGTCAGGGCGCTGATCACGTCATTCACCACCAGCGCGATGCCCAGTACGACGATGCCTGTCAGCAGGGTGAACAGACGGTTGATCGTCAGGCTCGACTGTTTGCCACCGCGCAGTTTCGGCAGCAGGTCTTCAGTCAGGGTGGTGGCCGCAGCCAGCAGGCCGGCGCTGGCGGTGGACATCATGGCAGCCAGTGCCGCAGCGATCACCAGACCACGGATGCCGTCGGGCAGCGACAGTTTAACGATGGCGGCGAAGGCGTTGTTGACGTTGTCCAGATCCGGGATCAGTACGTGCGCGGCCATGCCGATCAGTGCGCAGGCCAGACCGTAGAGGATGCAGTAGATTCCGGCGATGCTGCCGGCGTACTGAGCGATTTTCGCGGTCTTGACGGTGAACACCCGTTGCCAGATGTCCTGACCGATCAGGATGCCGAAGAAGTAGATCATGAAGTAGGTGATGATCGTGTCCCAGCCGATGGTGGTGAAGTTGAACGCCGCTGCCGGCAGCTTCAGCACCAGTTCGTCCCAGCCGCCGACGCGGTACAGGCAGATCGGCAACAGGATGAACATCAGGCCCACGGTCTTGATGATGAACTGGACGATGTCGGTCAGGGTCAGCGACCACATGCCGCCGATGGCCGAGTAGATCACCACCACGCCACCGCCAAGCAGCACCGAGATCCAGAACGGCAGACCGAACAGCACTTGCAGCACGGTGCCGATCGCCAGGATCGAGGTCACGCCGATCATCAGCGCGTAAGCCAGCATGATCGCCGCACTCGCCGAGCGGGCCATCGGGTTGTAGCGTTTTTCCAGGACCTGGGTAACGGTGTAGATCTTCAGTTTCAGCAGCGGTTTGGCGAGGAACAGGTTCAGCGCGACGATGCCGCAACCCAGCGCGGCGCACAGCCAGAAACCGGAGATGCCATGTACGTAGCCCAGACGCACGGTGCCGACGGTGGACGCGCCACCGAGCACGGTCGCGGCCATGGTGCCCATGTACAGGCTTGGACCGAGGTTACGCCCGGCGACCAGAAAATCCTCGTTGGTCTTGGCCTTGCGCATGCCGTAGTAGCCGAGCAAAAGCATGCCGGCGGCGTAGATGAGGACGACGAATAAATCCAAAGCCATGATGGCGTGTCTCCGATTGTCTTTTTTATGTGGAACGCTGAATCGAATGCCTCTTTGTGGCGAGGGAGCTTGCTCCCGCTGGGCTGCGAAGCGGCCCCAACAGCTTCATTGCGACTGCTGCGCAGTCGAGCGGGAGCAAGCTCCCTCGCCACAAGAACTCCAATCCTTCAAATTTAATGCGTGAATCAGGCGGCCTGACGCAGTTCAGGTTTTGCTACCACTTGGCTGTGCGCATCCTGCGGTCCAAATACCTCCCGCGGTTCCGGGAACAGGCTCAGCAGCGTCAGGTACACCACCGACGCCAGGCCGAGGGTCACCGGCAGGCTGATGTCGATACCACCGGCCATCTCGCCCAGCGGGCCGACGAACTGCCCCGGCAGGTTGACGAAGCACAAGCCAACTGCCGCGCTCGGGATCCATGCGCCCAGACCACGCCAGTTCCAGCCGTGGTTGAACCAGTAGCGTCCGCCTTGCTCGCCGCGAGTGAACACTTGCAGGTCATCCGGGCAGTAGAAGCCGCGACGTACCAAGAGGCCGATGATCATGATCACCATCCATGGGGTGGTGCAGGTGATGATCAACACGGCGAAGGTCGACACGCTCTGCACCAGGTTGGCCGCGAAGCGCCCGATGAAGATGAAGGCAATCGACAGCACGCCAATCAGCAGCGTCGCCTTGACCCGCGACAGCACTCGCGGGAACACGCTGGACATGTCCAGCCCGGTGCCATACAGCGAGGTGGTGCCGGTGGACATGCCGCCGATTACCGCAATCAGGCACACCGGCAGGAAGAACCAGCTCGGCGATACCGCCAGCAGGCCGCCCACATAGTTGTTCGCCGCGATGTAGTCCGGTGCCTTGATCGCGACGATGGTCGCGGTGCTCAGGCCGAACAGGAACGGGATGAACGTGGCGATCTGCGACAGCACCACTGCGGCCATGATCCGCTGTTTGGAGGTGTCACGCGGGATGTAGCGCGACCAGTCGCCGAGGAATGCACCGAAGGAAATCGGGTTGCTCATCGCGACCAGCGCCGCGCCGATGAACGCTGCCCAGAAGCCCGGTTGCCCGAGGTTCACCGTGCCGGCGTAGTTGACATCGAAAGGACCGGCGAAGGCGAAGATGCCCAGCAGGAACAACAGGCTGGCGCTCCACACCGCGATCTTGTTCACCCACAACAGGAAGCGGAAGCCGTAGATGCACACGGTCAGCACCAGAATCGCGAACAGACCGTAGGCCAGGCCCAGGGTCAGGTCGGTTTCCGGCAGGCCGATCAGGCGTTTCGCCCCACCGATCAGCGCATCCCCCGAACTCCACACCGAGAGCGAGAAAAACGCGATGGCGGTCAACAGCGACAGGAACGAGCCGACGATCCGCCCGTGCACGCCGAAGTGGGCACCCGAGGACACGGCATTGTTGGTGCCGTTGAGCGGGCCGAACAGGCCCATCGGTGCGAGGATCAGCGAGCCGAGCAGCACGCCCAGCACAATTGCCCAGACGCCGGCCTGAAACGACAGGCCGAACAGCACCGGGAAACTGCCGAGCACGGCGGTGGCAAAGGTGTTCGAACCACCGAAGATCATCCGGAACAAGTCCGTCGGGCCTGCGCTGCGTTCGTGGTCCGGGATCTGTTCGACCCCGTGGGTTTCAATTTGCGTAAGGCTTTGGTCGTTGTCTTTGTTGTTGTTATTCATGATCTGCTCCGATCATAAAGGCGCGCTCATCGTGCGTGAGCGTCACCTGTTTGGCTAAGGGGGTGGCAGCCCTTCCGGCATTGCGGACAAATGTTCATGGCAGGCCAGCCAATGGCCTTGTTGTTCTAGGCTCGACGCTTGTTTCCTGAAAACAATCGTCTCGCGCTCCTGGCTGAAGTGTTGCTCCCCTTGCATGCGCAGCTCGGTGGCCACGTCATGGACAAACACCGCCACGTCACCCTGCAGGCTGACGAAGGCGTTGCTCGAAGTGCACGACAGCACTTCAAAGCCATCCTCGGCGCGCCAGCTGTCCCACAAGGCCTGATAGGCATCGCGCGACAGCAACGGCTGTTCGAGGGTGTAAAACACGAAACTTGCATCGGCGCTGAACGCGCCGAAATAAGCTTCGCGATCGTTGCGAGCGAAGGCGGACACCAGATCGGCGGCCGCTTTCAACACCTGATCACGTTCGTTCATGGCCGAACCCTCAGCGGTGGACCACGCCCGGCAGTACGCAGAGCATTTCGTACAGCAGGTTGGCGGCCAGCAGCGAGGTGTTGCCGGTGGTGTCGTAAGCGGGCGAGACTTCTACCAGATCGCAGCCGATCAGGTCGAGGCCCTGACAGCCGCGAACGATCTCGATCGCCTGAATGGTCGTCAGACCCCCGATTTCCGGGGTGCCGGTGCCCGGCGCCCAGGCCGGGTCGATGCCGTCGATGTCGAAGCTCAGGTACACCGGGCCGCCGCCGACTTTCTCGCGCACTTCGGCCATCAGCGGTGCCAGCGACTTGTGCCAGCACTCTTCGGCCTGCACCACGCGGAAACCCTGATCGCGGCTCCAGTTGAAGTCGTCAGCGGTGTAACCCTGCGCGCGCAGACCAATCTGCACCACGCGGTCGCAGTCCAGCAGACCTTCTTCGACAGCGCGACGGAAGGTCGTGCCGTGAGCGATCTTCTCGCCGAACATGTGATCGTTGACGTCAGCGTGGGCATCAATGTGCACCAGACCGACCTTGCCGTGCTTCTTGTGAATCGCCCGCAGGATCGGCAGGGTGATGGTGTGGTCGCCACCCAGGGTCATCGGGATTACGTTGTGCTCAAGGATGTTGTCGTAGGCTTCTTCGATGATGCGTACGGCGTCGAGCAGGTTGAAGGTGTTGATCGCCACGTCACCGATGTCGGCGACCGACAACGAGTCGAACGGCGCGGCGCCGGTGGCCATGTTGTACGGGCGGATCATCACCGATTCGGTGCGGATGTCGCGCGGCCCGAAGCGGGTGCCGGGGCGCAGCGAAGTACCGATGTCCAGGGGCACGCCAACGAAGGCAGCGTCCAGGCCGGCAGCGGTCGGTACATGGGGGAGTCGGAGCATGGTGGCGATGCCGCCGAAGCGCGGCATTTCGTTGCCGCCCAGTGGTTGGTGAAGAATCTTGTCCACGGGTAGGGCCTCATCGTCTTTGTTTTATTTATGTCGGCGCGCCGTCGAGCACGGGTTCGGACGCCGCTGTGGGGCCGATTCTGCGAAATGTAGTGCGGGGGAAGAATCGCTACGGGCAAAAACTTAGTTCAGATTTTTCTAAACTAATGGCGAGGTGCGGGATAGACTTCTCGAACCCGTACCGATACCCCTGTGGCGAGGGGATTTATCCCCGATCGGCTGCGTAGCAGTCGTAAATTCGTTGCTCGCGGCATACCTGATGAATCGATTTGCAGGCGTGGGGCGGCTTCGCCACCCATCGGGGATAAATCCCCTCACCACAAAGTCATCAGTGTTCGACAGATGTTTGGAGAGCCGCATGGCCAACGCTTTACCCGACCTGAAACTATTGCGCATCTTCGTCAGCGTGGTCCGGCATCAGGGCTTTGCCAACGCGCAGCAGGAGCTCAATCTGTCGACCTCGGCGATCAGCACCTACATGAGCCAGCTTGAAGCCGCGCTCGGTCTGGTGCTGTGCCATCGCGGGCGGGGTGGGTTCAGCCTGACCAGCAAGGGTGAGCTGTTCCATCAGGAAACCCTGCGCCTGCTGGCCGAGCTCGAAGGTTTCGAGCAATACGCCGCCGCGCTCAAGGGCGAGTTGCGCGGCACACTCAACCTCGGGGTGATCGACTCCACCGTCAGCGACAAGGCCTTGCCGTTCGCCGAAGCCATCGGTGCCTATAGTCAGGAACACCCGGCGGTGCATTTGCATTTGTCGGTGATGAGCCCGTACGAACTGCAACTCGGTGTGCAGGACAACCGCCTCGATCTGGCCATCGGCGCGTTTTCCACACGCATGAGCGGTCTGGTGTACATGCCGCTGTACCGTGAACAACACTGGCTGTATTGCAGCAGCCGGCACCCGCTGTTCAACGAGCGGCGGATTCCCGAGCAGGTCATCACTCAGCAGCGCATGGTCGGGCGTGGTTACTGGAGTCAGGCGGAGCTGGCGCGCCATGGTTTCAAGCACAGCGCGGCGACCGTGGAAAGTATGGAGGCGCAGCTGATTCTGGTGCTCTCCGGCGCCTACATCGGTTACCTGCCGGAGCATTACGCCCAGGCCTGGGCCGACAAGGGCGACTTGCGCGTGTTGCTGCCGGCGACCTTCGGTTATCAGGCGCCGTTCTCGATGATCATGCGCCGTGGCCGCAGCCGCGAACCGCTGATCCAGACCTTCCGTGATCTGCTCAAAGCACAGTTGAATCAGGCATAAGAACCATGTCCAGACCGCAATGCCCGCGCTGCCTGCGCCCCCAGACCCATTGCCTGTGCCCGCTGATTCCGAGCCTCGACAGCCGCACCCGCGTTCTGCTGTTGCAGCATCCGAGCGAGGTCAATCACGCGCTCAACACTGCACGATTGGCGGCGCTGGGCTTGACCCATGCCGAGCTGGTTGTCGGTGAAGTGTTCGAGGATTTACCTGCGCTGTTGAACCGGCCGGGTTATCAGACGCGGTTGCTGTTTCCTGCCGACGATGCGCAGCCGCTGCAGGCTTACCGCGAATCCGATGAACCGCTGCTGTTGGTGGTGCCGGACGGTACCTGGCGCAAGGCGCGCAAGATGCTCCATCTCAATCCGTTGTTGGCGGCGTTGCCACGGGTGACGCTGGCCGCAGGCGGGGTGTCGCGCTACCGGTTGCGCAAGGCGCCGGGGCCGGGTGCGTTGTCGACGATCGAGGCGATCGTTCAGGCGCTGGAAACCCTCGAAGCGCCGACCACGTTTGCGCCGTTGCTCAAACCGTTCGAGGCGTTGATCGAGGGGCAGATTGCGGCGATGGGGGAGGAGGTTTACCAGCGTAATCATGGAGAAAAATAGTTGTTGTCTGGCCTGGCCCTATCGCTGGCAAGCCAGCTCCCACAGTGTCCGTGTCGAACACAAAACCTGTGAACACCTCAGAACTTGTGGGAGCTGGCTTGCCAGCGATGAGGCCAGTCAATTCACCACAAAATCCAGACATTTCTACCGCTCACGCATCGCCTCGGTCCGGGCTTTGAGCACCGGTTTAAGCAGGTAATCCAGCACACTTTTCTCCCCGGTAATAATGTCCACCGTCGCCACCATCCCCGGGATGATCAGCAGCGGTTTCACATCGCCGCCCAAGTGGTTTTTATCGGTGCGCACCTGAATCAGGTAGAAGCTGTTGCCCTTGTCATCGGTGATGGTGTCGGCGCCGATCAATTCCAGTTTCGCGCTCAACCCACCGTAGATCGTGTAGTCATAGGCACTGAACTTGACCATGGCTTTCTGGCCCGGATGGAGGAACGCGACGTCCTGCGGCCGCACCTTGGCCTCAATCAACAGGTTGTCTTCCAGCGGCACGATTTCCACCATGTCGCTGCCCGGCTGGACCACGCCGCCGATGGTGTTGACCTTGAGCTGCTTGATCACCCCGTGCACCGGCGAAGTCACGGTGGTGCGGCTGACGCGGTCGTCGATGGCGATGCTCGACGCGGTGATTTTCGACAGGTCGGTGCGCTTCTGATTGAGGTCCTTGGCGGCGTCGGAACGGAAGGTCTGTTCCGATTCGTCGATCTTGCTCTTGATCTCGTTGATCGCCGATTCCGCCCGTGGAATCGCCAGGGTCGTTGCGTTCAGTGAACCGCGAATTTCCACCGCGCTGCGCTTGAGTCGCAGGATCTCCACCGGCGACACCGCACCAGTGCCGACCAGCGGCGCCGACATGTTCATCTCTTGCTGCAACAGCGCCAGGCTGGAACTGTACTGGCCTTGCTTGGAGCGGAACTCCGCCAGCTCCTGAGTCTTCTGCCGCAGCTGTTCGGTGAGGGTGCGTTGCTCACTGGCCAAGCGGCGCTGGCGCTGGTCGTACAGCGCGCGTTCGTCTTCGGCGACCTGCGGCGCCTTGGCGACCACCTCGTCAGACAGCTTGAACGGGCGACCCTCGGCTTCGGCGGAGAGGCGTTCGACTTGCGCGGTCAGGGCGTATCGGTCTGCCTCGCTCTCACCCTTGTTCGACAGGAAGCGCGTGTCATCCAGACGCAGCAGCTTGTCGCCCTTGTTCACCATCTGCCCTTCACGGACAAAAATCTCGGTGACGATCCCGCCCTCGAGGTTCTGGATCACCTGGACCTTGCTCGACGGAATCGCCTTGCCTTCGCCCATGGTCACTTCTTCCAGCACGGCGAACTTGGCCCAGACCAGCGCACTGATCAACAGCGCCGCCGCCAGCCACACGGTGATCCGCGACCAGCGCGGCGAATCCTGCAACGCGGCGCCGGCGGTTTCCGGCATGAACTCGGCTTCGGCGCTTTTGCCGAAGCTGTCGAAGTAGCCGCGCTCTTTCGAAGATGAAGCTGACATGCGGCGATACCCCTCATTCAAGAGAAACAGGTCAACACAATCCTTGTGGCGAGGGAGCTTGCTCCCGCTGGGTTGCGAAGCAGCCCCAAAGATCTTGTGGGCGCTGCGCACCCAAGCGGGAGCAAGCTCCCTCGCCACAGACAGTAGGTGGCCGCAGGTTTGTGTTGCATCGACTAAACCGCCGCCGAGCCGACGCGGCCTTTGCGCAGTGCATCGATGACCGCTTCTTTCGGGCCGTCGGCGACGACCCGACCGTTGTCCAGTACCAGCAACCGGTCCACCAGACTCAGCATCGAGGTGCGGTGGGTGACCAGCAGCAGTGTCTTGCCTTGCACCCAGTCGTGCAGCTTCTGGCGCAGCAGGTCTTCACTGCTGTTGTCCATGGCGCTGGTGGGTTCGTCGAGCAGCATGATCGGTGGGTCGAGCAGCAACGCCCGGGCGAGTAACACCGCCTGACGCTGGCCGCCGGAGAGCAACTGGCCGCGCTCGCCCACTGGCCGGTCGAAGCCTTGCGGATGCTGACGGGCGAGTTCGGTGACGCCGGTCAGCTCGGCGACTTCGAGCATGCGTGAATCGCTGATGTAGCGGGCGCCCAGGGTCAGGTTGTCGCGCAGGCTGCCGGCCAAAAGCGGCAGGTCGTGGGCGACATACCCGATCTGCTGGCGCAGGTCGGCGACATCCAGTTGCCGCAGGTCGAGGCCGTCGAGCAGCAACTGGCCTTCCTCGGGTTCATAGAAGCCCATCACCAGCCGCGCCAGGGTGCTTTTGCCCGAGCCGCTGCGGCCGATGATGCCGATCCGCTCGCCGGGTTTCATGCTGAAGCTGACGTTGCTCAGCGCTGGCGCGTTCTGGCCGTTGTAGTGAAAGGTCACGCCACTGACGTCCAGCGCACCTTGCAGTTGCGTGCGCTCCAGCGGCCGCTGTTTGCCGTCGCGCTCCTGGGGCAGGCCCATCAGTGAGTCGGTGCTTTTCATGGTCAGTTGCGCTTGCTGGTAGCGGGTGATCAGCCCGGCAATCTGCCCCAATGGCGCGAGCACCCGGCTGCCGAGCATGTAGCTGGCGACCAGCGCACCGACGCTGAGGTTGCCGGCGATGATGCTGTAAACCCCGGCGACGATCGTCGCCATCCCGGAAAACTGCTGAATGAACAGCGTGCCGTTGGTCGCCAGCGCCGAAAGATTGCGCGCATGGCTGTCGAGGCGGGTGAGGGCGCCGTGGGTGCTTTCCCATTTGTGCTGGCGCTCGCTTTCGGCGCTGCAGGCCTTGAGGGTTTCCAGGCCGCCGAGGGTTTCGATCAGCAGCGCCTGCCGTTCGGCACCCAGGCTCAGGCTTTTCTGCACGGTGTCGCGCAGACGCACCTGAATCGCCAAGGCAAAAATGATCGTAATCGGAAACGCCAGCAGCGGAATCACCACCAGCCAGCCGCCGAGCAGGCCGATCACCACCAGCATCAACACCACGAAGGGCAGGTCGATCAGGCTGGTCAGGGTGACGGCGGTGAGGAATTCGCGCAGGCCCTGAAAGTCATGAATGCTCTGGGCGAAACCGCCGATGGTCGCCGGCCGCGCTTTCATCGACATGCCGGTGATGCGCTCGAATAAAGTCGCGGAAAGGATCACATCGGTTTTCTTGCCGGCGGTGTCCAGCAGGTGCGCGCGCACCACCCGCAGCACCAGTTCGAAACCGGTGCCGATCAGCAGGCCGATCGCCAACACCCACAGGGTCGAGGTGGCCTGATTCGGCACCACGCGGTCGTAGGTCTGCATGACGAACAGCGGCACCATCAGGCCCAGCAGGTTGATCAGGAAACTGGCGAGAATTGCATCGCTGTACAGCCATTTCGACAGCTTCAGCGTGTCGCGAAACCAGGCATGCACCCGCGGCACCAGCGGTGAACGCAAGTCTTCGAGTTCGTGGCGCGGACGGGCGAACAAGGCCTGACCGCTGTAGTGTTCGGCGATTTCTTCGCGCTCGACCCATTGCTCGCCGCCATCGGCTTCGCTGGGCAGGATCAGCGCCTTGCCGTCGTCGGCAAAACGCCGCAGGACGGCGGTGCGGCCGTCCTTGAGCAGCAACAGGATCGGCAGATTCAGCGCAGAAATATCCTTCAGTTCGCGGCGCAACAAGCGCGCCTGCAAACCGGCCCGGGCGGCTGCGCGGGGCAGCAGGTCCAGGCTCAGGCGTTGCTTGTTCAGGGGCAACCCGGCACTCAGGCTGGCGCGACTGACCGTCGCGCCATGCAATTTGCAGAGGATCAACAGACCGTCGAGTAACGGATCATCGAAGCTCAGCCGCGGATCAATCCCGGTATTCCCGCCTCCGGCCATGCTGGTCATATTGATCGCTCCTTAAGACTTGCCCAAACCTGTGGCGAGGGGATTTATCCCCGATGGCTGCGCAGCAGCCCCATGGATCTCATTGCTGCTCAAATCTTTGGGATTGCTGCGCAACCCAGCGGGAGCAAGCTCCCTCGCCACAAAGTTTTCGTTTACTTCAGTTCGGGCAGGCGTGCTTCGTTTTTGACTTCGGTCGCCGCAATGGCATCCGCCGGCAGCACCACCCGTTGCTTGCTCAGCAACTGGCCCATGTTCGCCAGCACGCGGTACATCGAGTATTCCTCGGTGTAACGAATTTCGGTGTAGCGACGGTTGGCGTTGTAGAGCTCGTTTTCACTGTCGAGCAAGTCGAGCAGGGTGCGTTGGCCGAGGCCGAACTGATCCTGATACGCCGCGCGCACTCGCTTGGTGGTCTCGGCGTATTCGCGGGCGGTCGGGGTCTGCTTGTTCGCGTTGACCATGGCGTTCCACGCCAAGTGGATGTTCTCGTTCAACTGGCGCAGGGCGTTGTTGCGGATGTCCATCGCCTGATTGATCTGGTGCGCATCGGACGCCAGACGCGCCTTGTCGCTGCCGCCACGGAACAGGTTGTAGTTCATGATCACGCCGACGCGCCATTCGTTGTCGTGGCCTTCATCGCCCTGCACGTTGTTGTTCGCGCCCACCGCCGCTTCGGCGTCGAAGCGAGGGTAGAACGGCGACTTGGCGACTTCATACTGGCTCTCGGCCGACTGCACGTCCGCCTGCGCGGATTTCAGGTACGGGTTGTTCTCGACCATGCTCTGCTGCGCTTCCGGCAGGCTGGTGGGGATTTCGCCGCGAGTCGACGGTGGCGCTTCCAGTTCATCGGGCATGCGCCCGACCACGGCGTAGAAGTTCGATTCGGCGTCGGCCAGATCGACTTCAGCGGTGTCGAGGTTGTTTTGCGCCAGCGCCTTACGGGCCACCGACTGATCGGAGTCGGCGGTACTGCCTATGCCGCGCTGGGTGCGCAGGCCGATCTGATCATTGACCCGCAAGTGCGCTTGCAGGTTGTTCTTGGCCAGGGTCACCAGTTCACGGCGCTTGAGCACTTCGAGGTAGACCTCGATGGTGCGCAGGGCCAGATCCTGGGCGGTGCCTTGTGCGTAATAGGCGCGCGAGTTGGACACGCCCTTGGTGCGCTCGACCTCGTTGGCGGTGTTGAAACCGTCGAAGATCATCTGCCGCAGGCGCAGTTCCGACTGGGTGTAATTGAGGATTTCGGTGTGGTGATTACCGAAAGCCCGGGTATTGGTGTTGTCGCTGTAACCGCGCCCGTAGGCAGCATTCAAATCGACAGACGGATAGAAGCCGCCCTTGGCGACTTTTACCTGCTCATCGGCGGACAGTTTGGCGTCCACGCGCGAGGCGAGATCCGGGTGGGTGGCGATGGTGCTTTGAATCGCTTCGGTCAGGTTCATGGCCTGGGCTTGGGAAGTGCAAGCCATGGCCAGCAAAACCGCGCTGCAGAGGGGGGTTAAAACGCGCATGGGGTGCATCTCCCTGGTCCTGATGGTGCGTTACTGTCGCCAAATATTTGACGATAATTTGGGGTGTAAGCGTTTCACTCTTGTAACAACAGAGCTAAGAACATCCTGAAGCGTAGCTAAGAAAAAATTTTCATAAGGCTTATGCCGAAAAAAACTTATGCGCTTGGCCAAAAGCGGCACATTGTTCAGCACGAAAGCCTTTGTTTCATGCGCTTTAGGGAGCGCAAAAAGGCTTGAGGAAAGTTCCATTCACTTTGCGACATACGGCGAAGTAATGCTGAAGGGGAGGGACGCGTAGCGGTCGATGAGCGACAGATTTTTGTCACTCGGGTGATTCACCACCGTTACGTAGCGCTAGTGGGTGTGCTGCATCGATCAGGATTCTGTAGTGCTTGAAAGCACTGAAGTTTCCTTGTTTGCGCAACCTGCGAAACGAACTGTCGAGGTGCGAGCGTCACCCCGGCAACCCGCTTGAGCCATGGGCGTGCTTCGCGAACCAGTGCCGACGGTGGTCGGCAGCGGAGGAGTTTCACATGGCAACGCTCATCGGGATCGTCACTAAAGTCATTGGTCAGGTTTTTGCTCAGGGCACCGACGGCACGCGCCGCGCCCTGGTCGAGGGCGACCGCTTGTTTGCCGGCGATCAATTGATCACCGGGGCAGAAGGCGCCGTCGCCGTTCATCTGCAAAATGGCCACGAGCTGACCCTGGGCCGCGACAGCAGCATGGTCATGTCCGGGCAATTGCTGGCCAATCAGGCCGTGCATGTCGATTCCCCTGAAGCACTGACGCCCAGCGAAGCGCAGCTGACTGACGTCGAGCAGATCCAGAAAGCCATTGCCGCCGGGGATGACCCGACCAAAGCGGCGGAAGCGACCGCAGCGGGGCCGAATGCACCCACCGGCGTGCCAGGCGAGGCGGGCGGTGGTCACAGTTTTGTATTGCTGACCGAAGTCGGCGGTCGGGTTGACCCGGTTATCGGCTTCCCGACTGCCGGTTTCGGCGGCATCCCCGAGTTCCCCCAAGTGCGGCCGTTTGTGGTCGTCGACAATGGCGACAACACGCCAGCGCCTGTCGTACCGCCGGTCAACAACCCAGTGACCCTGACTGGTCTCGCCGTGCCTGGTGGAGAGCTGACCCTCAACGAAGCCAATCTGCCAGACGGCTCCTCGGCCAACCCCGGTGCGCTGACCCAGGGCGGCAGCTTCACGGTGTCGGCACCGGACGGTCTGAACAGCCTGAACATCGGCGGCATCAATGTGATCAGTGGCGGCGTGGCGGCGGGTTTTCCGCAGTCGATCACCACACAGCTGGGCAATACGCTGACCATTACCGGTTACAACGCGTCGACCGGGGTGGTCAGCTACAGCTACACCCTCAACGGCAATGACACCCATCCGGCGGGTGACGGCACCAACAGCCTCAGCGAACATTTCAGCGTGACGGCGGGTGACAGCAATGGTGACAGCGCCACCGGCTCGCTCGACGTCAACATCATCGACGACGTGCCCAGAGCGGTGAACGACAGCAACGCCAACACCGCCTCGGAAACCCTGCTGACCCTGACCGGCAACGTCCTGACCAACGACGTACAAGGCGCCGACCGTGTGCCGACCGGGCCCGTCACTGCCGGCACTTTCACCGGTACTTTCGGTACGTTGGTGTTGAATGCCAATGGCACGTACACCTACATCCTCAATACCAGCGACGCGGATTTCAAAGCGCTGCACGGTGGCGGCAATGGCACAGAGACCTTCACCTACACCATCATCGATTCGGACGGCGATAGCAGCACCGCGAATCTGGTGCTGCAGATTCATAACAACGACGATCCGGTGCTGATCAACGGCTTGAACGTCGAGGGTGGCGAGCTGACGGTTTATGAGAAAAACCTCAGCACCGGCAGTGCGCCGGACGCCAATGCGCTGACCCAGAGTGGCACGTTTACCATCACTGCACTCGATGGCGTCACCACGCTAACCGTCGGCGGCATTGCCGTGGTCACCAATGGCGTGGCCGCCGGATTCCCGCAATCGGTTACCACACCGCTCGGCAGTACGCTGACAATCACTGGTTTCAACGCCACGACAGGCGTGGTCAGCTACAGCTACACCCTCGACCACAATGACGCGCATCCAACCGCCAATGGCGCAAACAACCTGCCCGAGCAATTCGCCGTA
>NZ_JBIUVO010000003.1:0-45299 GCF_044742995.1 Pseudomonas sp. NPDC087803 | reverse complement strand
TGCGGTGGTAACCAACGGCGTAGCCGCAGGCTTCCCGCAATCGGTGACCACACCGCTGGGCAGTACGCTGACCATCACTGGTTTCAACGCAACGACCGGTGTTGTGAGTTACAGCTACACGCTGGATCACAACGATGCGCACCCAACCGCCAGCGGCGCAAACAACCTGCCCGAGCAATTCGCCGTAACGGTAGTGGATGACAACGGCACCACCGCCAACGCCACCCTCGATGTGAACATCATCGACGACCTGCCAAAAGCCGCGAACGACAGCAACGCCAATACCGCGTCAGAGACCAATCTGACCCTCACCGGCAATGTCCTGACCAACGACGTACAAGGCGCCGACCGCGTACCCACCGGCCCAGTCACCGCCGGTACCTTCACCGGGACTTACGGCACTCTGGAACTGCACACCGACGGCACTTACACCTACACGCTCAACACCAACGACGCCGACTTCAAAAACCTCCACGGCAATGGCAACGGCACGGAAACCTTCACCTACACCATCACCGACTCGGACGGCGACGCCAGCACCGCCAACCTGGTGCTGAACATCCACAACAACGATGATCCGGTGATCCTCAACGGTCTCGACGTCAACGGGGGCGAGCTGACGGTCTACGAAAAAAATCTCAGCGACGGCAGCAGCCCCAACCCATCCGCGCTGACGCAGAGCGGCACGTTCACCGTGACCGCGCTCGACGGTCTGCAAACGCTCACTGTCGGCGGCATCGCCGTGGTCACCAATGGCGTGGCCGCAGGCTTCCCGCAGTCGGCGGTCACGCCGTTGGGCAGCACGCTGACCATCACCGGTTACAACCCGGCCACGGGCGTGGTGAGTTACAGCTACACCCTGGTCGACAACGAGGCGCACCCGACCGGTAACGGTGCCAACAGCCTTACCGAGAACTTCAACGTGGTCGCCACCGATGGCGATGGCAGCACCGCCTCCGGGCAGATCAACGTCAACATCATCGACGATTTGCCGACCGCCAAAGCCGATAGCGGCTCGGTGACGGAAGGCGGCACGGTCAATATCAGCGTGCTCGGAAACGATGTGACCGGTGCCGATGGCGCAGCCGCAGGCGGGGCGGTGGTCGGCGTGCGTGCCGGGGGCGATACCTCAAGCTCGGCGATCGGCGGCCTCAACAGCAACATCAATGGCACCTACGGCTACCTGACCCTGGATGCGGCGGGCAACGCCATCTATCACAGCAACCCGAACTCGGTGAGCCCGCCGGGCGCCACCGACACCTTCACCTACACCATCCGCGATGGCGACGGTGACGAAAGCACCACCACCATCACCGTCAACGTCGCCGACAGCAAACTGGTGGCCTCGGTCGATCAGGACGTGACGGTCTACGAAAAAGCCCTCGACCTGACCAAGGATGGCCAGGACCTGGCCCCCGGCACGGTCACCGGCAGCGATCCGACCAACCCCGGCGAAACCGCCACCGGTACGCTGGTCGGCGCGGTCTCCGGCGGCAGCGGGGCGCTCACTTACACCCTGGTTGGCAGCGCCACCGGCACTTACGGGCAGATCCAGCTCAACGCCGACGGCACCTACACCTACACCCTGACCTCGGCGCCAAAAACCACGCCGAACGCCAACGATGGCGCCAACACCCTGAGCGAAAGCTTCACCTATAAAGCCACCGATGCGCTGGGCAACAGCACCACCAGCACGATTGTGGTCAACATCGTCGACGACGTGCCCAAAGCCGTGGCTTCGGATCGCTCGGTGGCGGCGGTGGAAATCGACTCCAATCTGCTGATCGTCCTCGACATCTCCGGCAGCATGGTCGATCCGTCCGGTGTGCCGGGCCTGTCGCGGCTGGATCTGGCGAAACAGGCGATCAGTGCCTTGCTCGACAAATACGACGACCTCGGTGATGTGAAGGTGCAACTCGTCACCTTCAGCAGCAGCGCCACCGACAGGACCTCGGTGTGGGTTGACGTGGCGACCGCCAAATCGATTCTCGCCGGCCTCACGGCGGGCGGCGGCACCAACTACGATGCGGCTGTGGCGATGATGCAGAACGCGTTCAATACCTCGGGCAAACTTACCGGGGCGCAGAACGTCGGCTACTTCTTCTCCGACGGCAAACCGACCACCGGCCAGGAGATCGGTACCGCCGACGAAGCCGCGCTGAAAAACTTCCTCGATGCCAACAACATCAAGAACTACGCGATCGGTCTGGGCAGCGGCGTGAGCAACGCCAACCTCGATCCGCTGGCCTATGACGGCATCAGCCACACCAACACCAACGCGGTGGTGGTCACCGACCTCAATCAGCTCAATTCGGTGCTGTCGGGCACCGTCGAAGGCGCGCCGGTCACCGGTTCGCTGCTCGGTGAGGGCGGTACCTTCGGCGCCGATGGCGGCTTCATCAAATCCATCGTGGTCGACGGCACCACCTACACCTATGACCCGCGCGCCAACAGCGGTCAGGGTTCGTTGACCGCATCCGGCGGCACCAACCACGGTACGTTCAACACCGTGAACAACACGATCAGCATTGCCACCAACAACAGCGGCACGCTGGTGATCAACCTCGACACCGGTGACTACAGCTACACCTCGCAGAAAACCACGACCACGGTGATCACCGAGAACATCGGCTTCACCCTCAGCGACAACGATGGCGACCTCGCCAACTCGACGCTGACCGTGAAAGTCATCCCCAACTCGCCGCCGGTGGCGACGGACGACCACGTCATCACCAACGTGCTGTCGAGCAGTGTCACGGTGCCGGGCGAACTGTTGCTGGCCAACGACAGCGACCCGGACGGCGACCCGCTCAACGCCTCGCCGACCACCTTCAACACCGGCTGGGCGGCCAAGGGCGCGGACTTCACCGGTACCGGTGCGATCAACTTTGCCGGCACCGCCAACACCGCGGCCAACCAGAGCCTGGCCGACGTACGCGCTGCGTTCGCTGCCAACACCGCGGCGATGACTGCCGTGCTGGTGGTCAGCGGTTACCTCGGCGCAGTGACCACCGCCAATGCCAACGATGAAGACCTGATCACCGTCAAACTGAAACAGGGCGAAACGCTGAATCTGGATCACAACCTCGCGGCCGGCCACGTCACCCTGGAGTACTCGGTCAACGGTGGCGCATTCACCAGCATCGCCGACGGCGGCACCATCACCGCCAGCTCCGATGGAACCTACCAGATCCACGTGACCAACATCAGCAACACCAGCGGCAGCAATCCGACCGCAGCGGAAAACTACCAACTGACGATGACGGTCAACTACGCCGGCGCCCACGACGTGACGCCGGACTTCCACGGCACCTACACCGCCAACGACAACCATGGCGGCAGCGACACCGCCAACGTCAGCATCACCTATCAGGATGGCCACACCCTCACCGGCACGGCCGGGGATGACATTCTGGTGGCGGGCACTGGCAACAACATCCTCAATGGCGGCGACGGCAACGACGTACTGACCGCCGGCTCCGGCAACAACGAGATGCACGGCGGCGCGGGCAACGACTTGCTCTACAGCGGCCCGGGCAACGACATTCTTGACGGCGGCACCGGCATCGACACGGTCAGCTATGCCCACGCCACCGCCGGGGTCACGGTCAATCTGGGCCTGCTCGGTGCGCAGAACACCATCGGCGCCGGAACCGACACGCTCAGCAATATCGAAAATCTGGTCGGCTCGAACTTCAACGACACCCTGACCGGCGACAACAATAACAACGTGATCACCGGCGGCCTGGGCAACGACATCCTCAACGGGGGCGGGGGCGATGACTTGTTGATCGGTGGCATGGGCAACAATACCCTCACCGGCGGGCCGGGCGCGGACACCTTCCAGTACCTCAAGGGCAACAGTGGCCACGACACCATCACCGACTTCACCCCCGGCACCGACAAGCTCGACCTGTCGCAACTGCTGCAAGGTGAAAACGGCACCACGGCGTCGCTCGACGACTACCTGCACTTCACCGTCACCGGCAGCGGCGCCTCGGTCCTCACCAGCATCGACGTCAGCGCCCTGGCCGGCGCCACGCCGAACCAGACCATCGACCTGGCCGGCGTCAACCTCGCCAGCCACTACGGCGTAACCCCGGGGGCGGGCGGGGTGGTAGCTGGCGGGCACGACACGGCGACGATCATCAGCGGCATGCTCAATGATCATTCACTGAAGGTGGACACGGTGTGACCAAGGCCTGAAACAAAAAAACCGCCGCTCCGGTTGATCGGGGCGGCGGGTTTTGTCTATTTGGAGAACTGTGTTGCCAGTGCGTCAGCCTTCGCGAGCAGGCTCGCTCCCACATTGGATTTATGATGCTCAGCATTTTGTGAACAACAAAGCTCCCCTGTGGGAGCGAGCCTGCTCGCGAAAGCGGCCTACCAGCCGACCAACATCCCAACTGAATGCACACAGTCAAATTGTGGGAGCTGGCTTGCCAGCGATGGCGGCCTACCAGTCGACCAATCCCCAATTGAATGCACGCAATCCGACTGTGGGAGCGAGCCCGCTCGCGAAAGCGGCCTACCAGACAAAATCAAAACAACAGAGCAAACCCCGCACATCAACATAACCCCGCAACCACGTTTAAAGGACACGAACCGTTACGCCAAACCGGCTACAACGCCTTGCGCCGTTACCTACGCGTACGCCAGAATCCGCCGGCTTACACGGCTATGGGCCGGGCTATATCGTTTCCCTGTCACTGAAATCAGTGGTCGGGTTTGGTAGCCCGTTTCATTACAGTCGTGCGCCACATTACAGATCCGTTTCTGGGACTCTGCTTTATGGTGGCCATGCGTGGGGCTCCTTCGGGAGCGCCGGGTTTACTGTTTTGACCGGTCTACCAACCCACAAATGGCCGCCACCCATCGTTTGGTAGCGAGAGTGATGGCTCCTCATTTATTTAAAACAGTGAGTCACCTATGTTCAAAGCCACACCCAACCCCCCAGACGTCGACCCGATCCCATACGACCCGGCCCTCGACCCACAGAAGATAAAAGCGGCAACCGACCGCGCCATCAACTTCTACCTCAATTCCGGCGCACTGAATATCTCGATCCCTTCAACACCCTCACGCAAATCCAACAGAATCTTCCTCATCGACCCACCGTGGACGAAGAAACCTTGCTCGTCGAAGCGTGCGAGTCGTTAGCCGCCGCCAGCGACATGGCCCGCGATATCGGCGACGTCGTCGACCAGCCACAGCGCCGGGCCATGCTGATGCTGCATCAGGTGATCATGCTCAGTGAACTGATGGTCAACCGAGTACTGGACGGCCGCCGCATCCCGAACTAATTGCCCGGTCCCCTGTAGGAGCTGCCGAAGGCTGCGATCTTTTGATCTTGTTTTTCAAGATCAGGATCAAGATCAAAAGATCGCAGCCTGCGGCAGCTCCTACAGGTCGTCATTCTTTCAAAGTACCTCGATCGGAGTTCCAGCTGATGCCCGAAACCCCACACAATCCGCCGAACGCGCCCTCGACCATTACCTCGCGCCCGCGCACATCATGGCCACGCCTTACACGCTTGGCTGTGAATCAGGCGCTGGATAATGTTGTGCCCAAGGGATAGGCGCCGGCAGTGCTGGCCTCTTCGCGAGCAAGCCCGCTCCCACAGGGGATCGTCGTTCGGGTTCCATTGTGGGAGCGGGCTTGCTCGCGAAAGCGGTCTGCCAGGCACCCTCCATTTCAGGCAGGCAACAAAAAGCCCGGTAGCTTTCGCTTGCCGGGCCTTCAAAATCAAAAGCTCGCAGTCTGCGGCAGCTCCTACAAAGGTCAGTCTTCTAGCAATTCCACCAGCAGATCGTCCACCTGGTAATCGTTGCCGACTCCCGACTCGACGTGGCTGACGATGGCCAGAACCATATCGCTGGCGCTGGCGACGAAGCTGCCGGATAAACGGGTCCAGGCCTGGTCATTGAGAATCACCGGCCCGGTGATGGAAGCGCCCCCGGCACTCAGCGACAGCGACGGTGCGGCATAGTCGGCGCGGAAGCGGATGCAATTGATCGTGAACGCATACCGTCCGTTGGGCTTCAGATTGGCGAATTGTTTCTGCAGTACTACCCCTGCCGAGTTGTTGCTGTAGGTGTAGTTCTGCGCCTTGTAATTGCCTTGATCGAAAACGATGGTCCAGTCATTGGGCTGTGTCGCCGGGCCCCGGCGCCAGCCGTTCCAGTCAAATTGGTCGAAGTTCGTCAGGTCACGTTCCAGAGGAGGGGGTGCGGTCTCACCGATTTGCAGTTCAAGCAGCGCCGACTGCACCGACGCGCGATCGGTGTTGGTCACGTCGTAATGCACGATCAGCGGGTTGCCGGCAAAAGGCGCGATGTATTGGCTGGCCACATCGAAGGTCAGCGGCACGCTCGGATCAGTGATGGTGCGTCCGAAAATAAAGCGCACCACAACCCCGAGTTGATCGACGACCTGCCAGTACAGTTGCACTGACGCGCCGCGTTTCAAGGCCCAGTAATCGGGAATGAACACTTTGGCCACGCCGGTGTTGGCCGGCAGTTCATCTTCCACGACTTGTTCGACGATGGGCGGGCGCAACGTGAAGGCGCCGCCCTGGATGGTGATGTCGGCCGGTTTGGAGCGTTGCGGTGCCCCCGTGCCGGATTTGCTCAAGGTATAGGTCAGGCGCAGAGAACCACGGATCAAGGCTTGCACGCGCTCGTTTTCGACCGCAAAGAATACCGTTCTGCCTGTCGCGGTCAGTGTCTGGAGATAGCTCTGGCTAACCGTCTCGCCGGTTTGTGTCAGCCCTTGCAGCGTCAGCTCGATCTGATCGCCCCTGGCAAAAATGCCAACAACCAACACTGACATCGGATCTCCCGCCAGTTCTGCGTGGTCGACAATGTTGAACTGATCCGCTTGCTCGACGATCGGCGCCGCCAGCAAGGTGATCCCCGGTTTGCTTTGCAGGGTCAGGGCGTCTGACCAGCCGCTCTGGTTTTGCACTCTGTCCGTCAACTGGTAGCGCACCACCAGCGAATCGCTCGGTGGCAGGGTGGCGAGCTGTGACGGTGTCAGTTCAAAAATAATATCGGCTGTCGCACTGGTGACTTTGAATGTCAGCGTCAGTGTCCCGAAGGCGAGGGTGACCACATCCTCCAGAGCCTGATGCAGGTAGCTTTTGATCGTCACGGTCATGCCACTGTCGATCACGCTCTGGTCAATGATCGTTTCGGAGACGATGGGCAGCGGCAGGCCCTGATTGAATGGCTTGCCGCCGTCGGTGTCCGGATTGCCCGGCGCAAAACTCTTGTAGAACATCGGATAGGGCGTGGAGGGTTCGGTGTTGCCGCTGACACGGGTAACGGTGAAAGACAACGGCTGGTTTCCCGGCTGCGGATAGGCGGACTCCATGGCAGTGGCCGGGATATGGAAAGGCACGTTTCGGGGCTGGCCATCAGCGTCGAAATCCTTGTCCGTGAGGGCAAACGCAACCACGGGGACGACGTCATCGGCGAGGTAGACGTCGATATGGTCATCAACGCTCATGTTCAGATAACTGAGGATGTACACCAGCAAGCCCCGGAGATCGCTGTGCACCATGTTGTAATTGACCCCCAGCGCACCGTCTTTCAATTCTTTGTAACCGATGACATACGGCGGCGTGAGGGCCAGTGCGCCAATACCGCTAGACGATGGCGGAAAGACCACGGTTTGTTGCTGTGATGCGTTGACGTCGTTGACTGGCTGGCTGGTCATGAGCAGATACCTATCGTCGGAGGTGTCCGGATGCCCGCGGGGGCGGCACCTGGCACTGTCGATTAGAGCTGCATTGACCGGCGTCGCCTACTGTCAGAGTTGACAGGTCGGCGAAGGTTTAAGACGAGTGGTCGGTGACGGTGAGCGGTGGGGCAGCTCGGCAGGGGGGCGTGAATCACGGCTTGTGCAGGGTCTTCTGCCGCAGGATGTAGACCGTCACCAGCACCGCACTGGTCAACATGAACCCCCGCGCCCACGGCAGTGGCACCAGGTAGCACGAGAACAGAATGCTCGCCCACATCAGCCCGATCGCGTAGACCTTGCCCTTGAGCGGAATGCCGTTGCCGTCGAGGTAATCGCGGATCCATGGCCCGAGCTTTGGGTGCTCGACCAGCCATTGATAGAAACGCGGAGAGCTGCGCGCGAAGCAGGCGGCCGCCAGCAGAAGGAAAGGGGTGGTGGGCAGAACCGGCAGGAAAATCCCGATCACCCCCAATGCCACGCTGAGCCAGCCGATGGCCAGCAGGATGTAGCGCAACATCAGGGAGCGGGTGCCTATGGGGTTGTCCATAGGCCGGAACTTAGTGGTGACGTGGCTTGAGGATCGCCGGTTTTTCGTCCGGGGCCTGGCACAGCAGGTACAGGGCGGTCAGGGCTTCCGGGATCTGCACGATCATGTCGTCCATCAGGTTGGCGTCTTTGGCGATGTCTTCGAACTCTGGCTGTTCGTCGAACAGGCCCGAACCGACCATGATCGGCAGGAGCATTTCGCTGACTTCTTCTTCAGCGGTCTCAAACCAGGCCGCTTCACGGAGGAACACGCCTTCCATGAAACCGATGCACCAGCCGCGCAGTTCGGAGTCGTCCGGCTCGTCGCCGAGGTCCAGATCGCACGGCAGCTCGAATTCTTCGTCGGACGCCAGTTGACGGGCGATGTGTGCCTTGAGGCCGATCAGCGTGGCTTCGATCTCTTCCCGCTGGGCCTCGCTGCTGTAATGCGGCTCTTCGGCGAACAGGGCGTCGATCCACTCACGCTCCGGCACGTCTTCGGCGCAGATGGACAGGGCGGTCAGGTAACCGTGGGCGGCCACGTAATCCAGCGCCTCTTCGTGCAGCTCGTCGGCGTCGAGGAAGACTTGCAGGCGGGTCAGTTGCTCAGCGAAGGACATTACGGGGCTACCTTGGGGGAATAAACAATGCGGGAATTCTAGGCCTTCTTGCGCGCTCAAGCCAGCCGCAAGGCAGATTTGCCGCAATTACAGGCAACACGAATATCCCTGTGGGAGCGGGCTTGCTCGCGAATACGGCGTATCAGACACTTTTGCATCGACTGGCACGCCGCCTTCGCGAGCAAGCCCGCTCCCACAGGGTTTTCGTGTTGGCGGCTAGCGGAGTCTTCTCAGTGGCACCCCCTGCCGGGGAGGGCTCGGGTATACTGCCGCGTTTTGCGCTCCCTGCTCGTATTGCGGTGATCTGGCAATGCGCTCTTACGTTTTGTTTAAGCGGCGCTGGCTGTCCTGAACCAGCCTGTGCAGGGATGTTTCGGTAGATTTTTGGAGTTTTTATGCTCGAACAGGCTCAACGCGTCCTCAAGGACATCTTCGGCTACGACAGTTTCCGTGGCCGTCAGGGTGCAATCATTGAGCGCGTGGCCAGCGGCGGTGATGCGCTGGTGCTGATGCCTACCGGTGGCGGCAAGTCCCTGTGCTTCCAGGTGCCGGCGCTGTTGCGCGAAGGCCTGGCGGTGGTGGTCTCGCCGTTGATCGCCTTGATGGACGATCAGGTCGCCACCCTCGAAGAGCTGGGCGTGGCTGCCGCTGCGCTGAACTCCACGCTGAGCGCCGAGCAGCAGCGTGATCTGGCGGCGCGGATCAAGCGCGGCGAAGTAAAGATGCTCTATCTGGCCCCCGAGCGTCTGGTGCAGCCGCGCATGCTGGCCTTCCTGCAAAGCCTCGAGATCGCCTTGTTCGCCATCGACGAAGCGCACTGCGTGTCGCAATGGGGTCATGACTTCCGTCGCGAATACCTGCAACTGGGGCAGTTGGCGGAGTTATTCCCGAATGTCCCGCGCATCGCCCTGACGGCCACGGCTGACAAGCGCACCCGCGAAGAAATCGTCGAGCGCCTGCACCTGCAGAACGCCGAGCGCTTCCTGTCGAGCTTCGACCGGCCGAACATCTTCTACCGCATCGTGCCCAAGGAACAGCCGCGCAAGCAGTTGCTGGCGTTCCTCGCCGAGCGGCGCAGCGATGCCGGCATCGTCTATTGCCTGTCGCGCAAGAAGGTCGAAGAAGTTGCCGCATTCCTCAGCGAGCAGGGCTTCCCGGCGCTGCCGTATCACGCCGGGCTGCCCAACGATCTGCGCGCCTATCACCAGAAGCGCTTCCTCAACGAGGAAGGCCTGATCATGGTCGCCACCGTGGCGTTCGGCATGGGCATCGACAAACCCAACGTGCGTTTCGTCGCGCACCTCGATCTGCCGAAATCCCTTGAGGCCTACTATCAGGAAACCGGGCGTGGCGGGCGTGACGGCCTGCCGGCGGACGCGTGGATGGCCTACGGTCTGCAAGACGTGGTGATGCTCAAGCAGATGCTGCAGAACTCCGAGGGCGACGAGCGCCACAAGCGTCTGGAGCAGCACAAGCTCGACGCCATGCTCTCGCTCTGCGAGGAAACGCGCTGCCGCCGCCAGACCCTGCTGGCGTACTTCGACGAAGACATGCCCGAGCCGTGCGGTCACTGCGACAACTGCGTCGACGGCGTGCAAACCTGGGACGCCACCGAGCCGGCACGCCAGGCGCTGTCGGCGATCTATCGCACCGGCCAGCGCTATGGCGTCGGCCATCTGGTGGACGTGTTGCTGGGCAAGGACAACGAGAAGGTCCGCAGCTTCGGGCATCAGCACCTGTCGGTGTACGGCGTCGGCAAGGCGCTGAGCGAGAGCGAATGGCGCTCGCTGTTCCGGCAACTGGTGGCCCGTGGTCTGGCCGATGTCGATCACGAAGGCTACGGTGGCCTGCGCCTGAGCGACACCTGCCGGCCATTGCTCAAGGGCGAAGTGAGCCTGGAGCTGCGCCGCGACCTCAAGCCGCAGGTCACCGCCAAGACCGCGAGCAAGAGCCCGGCCAGCCAATTGGTGCGTGGCGAAGAGCGCGAACAGTGGGAAGCCCTGCGTGCGCTGCGGCGCAAACTAGCCGAAGAACACGGTGTGCCGCCGTACGTCATCTTCCCCGATTCGACCCTGCTGGAAATGCTCCGCAGCCAGCCGACCTCGCTGGCCGACATGGCACGGGTCAGCGGTGTCGGTGCACGCAAACTGGAACGCTACGGCGAAGCCTTCCTCGAAGTGCTCGGCGGCGAGGCAGAAGCGCCGAAAGTGGTGGCCGATGTGCGTCACGAACTGATCACCCTGGCCCGCGCCGGCATGACCCCGATGCAGATCGCCGGGCAATTGCAGTGCTCGGAAAAGAACGTCTACACCATGCTCGCCGAGGCCATCGGCAAACAGCAATTGTCGCTGGAGCAGGCGCTCGATTTGCCGGAAGAACTGATGGGCGAGGTACAGGACGCGTTCCTCGACGGCGAAGGTGAGTTACCGTCGGTCGCCGAAGTGGCCGAGCTGTTCGCCGGGCGTGTTCCGGAAGGCGTTCTTTACTGCGTAAGGGCTGCGTTGCAATCGGAATTCGAAATGTAAGACGGCGATTGCGCCAACCGTCAGGCAGTTGTAACGATTCAGTACAGGTCGGCTCTTGCCTATAGCCAAATGTCATGCTTAGCTGACTAATAATTAGTTTTTCTCTATTTGTCAGTCTACTCATGAGTGTTTTATGCCGTTAACCGATCAACACCGCTTTGGCATGCAATTGGCCCAGATGTCCCGTGGCTGGCGTGCCGAACTGGATCGCCGGCTGGCCGGTCTGGGGTTGTCCCAGGCGCGCTGGCTGGTGCTGCTGCATCTGGCGCGTTTCGAAGACGCGCCGACCCAACGCGAGCTGGCGCAAAGCGTCGGTGTCGAAGGGCCGACCCTCGCGCGCTTGCTCGACAGCCTGGAAAGCCAGGGCCTGGTGCAACGTCAGTCGGTGATGGAAGACCGCCGGGCGAAAAAAATCGTTCTCTGCGCTCCGGCGCTGCCGCTGATCGAACAAATCGAAACCATTGCCACGCAGCTGCGCCACGAATTGTTCGAAGGCGTCGACGAGGCGGATTTGAAGGTGTGCATGCGGGTTCACGGGCACATTCTGGGCAATCTGGAAAAATCTTGAGGCATAACTGCACAGAGGTTTTTTGAGGGATCGCGCTGAGCAGACTATAAGAACTACTGGGCAATATCGTGTTCGTACCGGATGTGCGAACGCATAGAAACCGGTTTTGCTTATTTAAGGGATGCTCATGCTCGCAAGTCGGCACGTAGTACTGCGCGGTGGCGCCAAATGGCTGCTGGTCGCTGGTGTATTCAGCTATTCGACTTGGTCGATGGCACTGGGGCTGGGTGACATCACCGTCCACTCGGCCCTCAATCAGCCGCTCAAGGCCGACATCGCGCTGGTGGATGCCGGGGGGCTGAGTGCCAGCGACCTCTCGGTGAGCCTGGCCACGGCGGATGAATTCGGCCGGGCCGGGGTCGAGCGGGTGTTCTTCCTCAATGACCTCAAGTTCACCCCGATCCTGCATGGCAATCGCCAGATGATCCGGGTGACCTCGCGCAAACCGGTCAACGAACCCTTTCTGAATTTTCTGGTGCAGCTCAATCAGCCCAATGGCCGCCTGCTGCGCGAGTACACGGTGCTGATCGATCCGCCCGGATCGCCGAGTATCGTGCCGGCCAACGACGAGCCCGATCCACGTCCGCAATCTTCTGAATTTCCCACCGTCGAACCTGCCACGACGGCGCCTCAGGCTGCTCAGGGCAAGCGCGACGCCGCCCCTTCAGCGCCAACCCCTGCCGCGGCGGCTGCGCCAGTCAACGAGGCCGTGGCCGAGCAATTGGCGGCCAGCGTGTTGCTAAATCAGCAACTGCAAAAGACCGTTGACGAACTCAACGCCAGACTGCAGGCGCAGGATGTCCAGTTGGCCGACGGCAAAAAGCAGATCAGTGATCTGCAGACGCGTTTGAGCGAACTGCAACAGCCACCGGCACCGGCTGTCACGCAGCCAACACTTGCGCCGGTCACCACCGCGCCTGAAGCTGCCGACGATGGCCTCAACTGGCCGCTGCTCGGTGGCTTGCTGATGCTGCTGGGGTTGTTGGGGGGAGGGCTGTTCATCCGTCGTCGGCGCCAACTGGCACAGGACTCGGCACCATTGGCGGCGCTGCCGGCCGTCCAGCCCATCGACGCTGAAGACCCGCCCACCGCGCAATCCGCCAGCCTCCGCACAGCCACCGAACACCGAGAGGAACCGGCGACCGGCGATGTCCTGGAAGCGGTGGGGATCTATCTGGCCTATGGGCGTCTGAGCGAGGCGGTCGGGCTGCTGCGCGATGCCATGGACAAGGAACCGGAGCGCACCGAGTTGGGAGTGCAATTGCTCGAAGTGTTGGGTCGGCAGGGCGACAGCGCGGCTTATGCACAGCAGGAAAGCCGCCTGCGTGATGCAGGGGTTGATCCTCAGCAACTGGCCGCGATCCGTGACCGCCATCCGAAATTGCACAGCGCTGCGCCGATCGCGCCGGTGTTGCCGATTGTCGCTGCTGCGGCCACGCCGGCGCCTGCGTCACCAGCGCCCGAGGATGATTTCGAATTGAACCTGGGTGAGCTGTCGATGGCCTCCAGTTGGGATCTGGAGGACAGTCGTGTGGCATCTGCTCAGCCCGCAGAGCGGTCTGCGGCTGACTCCGGCCTTGAAATCCTGCCGGCGGACTTCGAGTTGCCGCAAACAGTGGCCAGCGAAGAGACGGAGCTGGAATGGATTCCCGAACCGGACGCACAGCCGCTGGACGACGACTTTCTCAACGAGTTCGCTGATCCGGAGCAGTCGCTGACCCTGGAGCCGCTGAATCTTCAGACCGACGAGCCGGAACCCGCATTCGGGTCGGGGAAACTCGAACAGGCGCAGACCTGCATTGATGATGGCGACATCGACAGTGCGATTGCCTTGCTCAATGAATTGCTCAAGGAAGGGGATGAGCCCCTTAAGCAAACCGCGAGAACCCTGTTGGCGGGGATTCGCTGATCGGCGTGTCATTGGCTGAGGCGGTGCCTGTCCTGACGCCTTCGCGAGCAAGCCCGCTCCCACAGTTGGAATGCGTTCCATTGTGGGAGCGGGCTTGCTCGCGAAGGCGGACTGTCAGGCGCCATCGATCCAGGAAAATACTCAGAACGTCTGCCCCAGATTCAGATAAACCGCCTGCTCATTCGCATCATTCAGGCCATAGGTGAAGTTCAGCGGCCCCAGCGGCGTATCGAAGCCGATAAACACACTGGCGGCATTGATGTAACCACTGTCGAATTCATTGTCGTTGTTCCACGCCCGGCCACGTTCCAGCGACGCCCCGGCGTACAGCGGGAAATCCAGTGGCAGGTAGGCGCGCGGCGTCAGCCGGCGGTAATACACCGCGCGCATCAGGCTGACGTTTTGCCCGGAAATCGAATCCTCACGGAAACCCGACAACTGCCGTGCACCGCCGAGCAGGAAGCTCGACGTCACCACGTTGGCGTCGTCCAGCGTTCGGCCATAACGGCCGCCAAGAATCAGCGTGTCCGGGCCATGGCTCATGGCTTTGTCCAGCTTGAATTCCCATTGCCGGTAGCGCGTGTCCGAGCCCAGGCCCGGTTCGAATTGCATCAGCGTCAGGCTGACGTCCTTGCCCTCGTGGGGGAAGTAGACGTTGTCCAGTGAGTCGAACGAGTACTTCAGCGAATAGAAACCTTCGGTGAAGTTTTCGCTTGGCAGGTTCTGATCGCCAATGCGCACGTCGGCCTTGCCCCAAGCCTCGCCGACCCCGAAGCGGATTTCGCCGTTGTTGCCGATCTGCCGACCGAAGTTGAGGCCGAAACCATAGCGCTCGACGCGGTATTGGGCGATCGGATCGTTGTCGAGAATTGAATCGACGTTCTGCGCTTCAAACGCAGCATACGGGGCAACGAAGTAGCGCGAACCGACATCCAGCGGCTGATAGAACTCGGTATACAGCTCCTGTTTGTCGCCGATCTGCGCCCGGGTCAGCCATTCCGCGCCGAGGCGGTTGATGCCGTTGATGCGATAGCTGGCGCCGAGGTTGAAGGCGCTGTCGCCGCGCATGTCGTCTGACAGGTTCAGGCCGACCCGCAGGTAATCGGTGCCGCTGCGTTTGCCCCGAGCGCTGATCACCAGGGTGTGATCCTGGCCCTTGTGCACTACGCGATACTGCACCTGTTCGAAGTAATCGAGGCCGTACAGCGTGCCCATGTCCGAGTGCAGTCGGCCGAGGTCCAGTGGCTCGCCGATCGGCTGGCGGATGTAATAGCGGATCACGTCGTCGCCGACTTTCGAATCATTTTCTACCCTGATCGCGGTGATGATCGGCGTGCGCTGGCCCGGGGCGCGAGCGGCATTGAGTTCGGCGTCCTGGGATTCGTGAGGTTTGAGCTGAGCGAGGCGGGCGTCGAGAATCCGCGTGGCGCGGTAACCGGCGTCGATCATCTCCTGTGCCTTGCCGAAGTCGGTCACGCCGAATGCTGCCAGCGCCGGCTGAATCAGCACGTCGCTGGGCTTGAGGGCGGCCAGTTGTTCTTCGGAGTTGCGCCGGGTCATCAGGGTGATCGACTGATTGAGCACGTCGACCACGGTGGTCAGTTGCTTGCGGTTGCGCAGCGGAGTGCCGATGTCGACCACGATTGCCACGTCGACGCCCATTTCCCGCGCGACGTCGAGCGGGATGTTGTCGGTCATGCCGCCGTCCACCAGCAGGCGGCCGTCCAGTTCGACCGGGGCGAACACCGCCGGAATCGACATGCTGGCGCGGATCACTTGCGGCAGATGGCCTTTGCGGAACACCACTTTTTCGCCATTGGCGATGTCGGTGGCCACGGCGCGGAACGGGATCGGCAGCTTGTCGAAGTCGCGGGTGTCGCTGGTGTGCGCCAGCAGGCTTTCCAGCATCAGCGCCAGGTTCTGGCCCTGAATCACCCCGAGTGGCAGGCCGAGGCTGCCGTCATCGCGAAAACTCAGTTGCTGTTTCACCAGAAAGTCGCGGTCGTCCTGCTTGCGGCGAAACGGCACGTCTTCCCGTGGCGGCGCGTCGGACAGGGCCTGTTGCCAGTCGATGTTCAGCGCGAGTTTTTCCAGTTCGTCGATCTTGTAGCCCGAGGCGTACAGGCCGCCAACCACCGCGCCCATGCTGGTGCCGGCGATCGCGTCGATCTTGATCCCTTGTTCCTCGAGGGCCTTGAGCACGCCGATGTGCGCCAGGCCACGGGCGGCGCCACCGGACAGCACCAGGCCGACTTTCGGGCGGGGGGCTTCGGCGGCATCAACGCCGACATCAACAAAGAACGGCAGAAAGCCAAGCAGCAGGCAGAACAGCAAACGGCGCATGGTGAGTCTCGGGGCAAGCGATAAAGCCGGCTATTATAGCGGCGCCCTCTGTCTCAGGAGTTTCAGCGCACATGACTGTCGCCAAAGCGGAAATCGTCATCACTTATTGCACCCAATGCCAGTGGCTGCTGCGCGCCGCGTGGCTGGCGCAGGAACTGCTCAGCACCTTTGGCGATGACCTCGGCAAGGTTTCGCTGGTGCCCGGCACCGGCGGGGTGTTTCACATCAGCTGCGACGGCGTGCAGATCTGGGAGCGCAAGGCCGACGGCGGTTTCCCCGAGGCCAAGGTGCTCAAGCAGCGGGTGCGCGATCAGATCGACCCTGAGCGCGACCTCGGCCACAACGACCGCACTCAGTGAGATGCGGCTTCGGCAGCGACGGTTTTCTTGTCGGCGCTGCCTGACATCCGCGCCGAGACCACGATGGCAACGATGATCAGCGCGCCACCGATCAGCATGCGTACGGTCGGGTTTTCATCGAACAGCAGCCAGGCGATGGTGATGCCGTAAACCGGTTCCATGGCGAACACCACCGCAGCGGTGCGCGCCTTGATCACCGCAAGGCTGGCGACAAACAGGCTGTGGGCGACGCCGGTGCAAAACACCCCGAGCAGGCCGATCCACAGCCAGTCCAGCGCGCGCACTTCGCTCAGTTGCGGGCCAGCGACCGGCAGCAGACACAGCGCCACTACCACGTTCTGGCACAGCGCGGCCTGCACCGCCGGGATGCGTCCGGAGCTGGCGCGGTTGGTCAGCGACAGCAGGGCGAACAGCAAGCCTGACAGCACCGCCCAGAGCAGTCCGGTGGTGGCGCCGCTGGCCAGATCGAACGCCGGGGTCACCAGCACCAGACCGACGCTGACCAACACCACCAGCACGATTTCATTGGCGCGGATGCGTTCGCGGAAGATCAGCCCTTCGAGAATCACCGTGAACGCCGGAAAACTGGCAAAGCCCAGGGTGGCGATGGCCACGCCGGCGACTTTTACCGCGATGAAAAAACTCACCCAGTGCCCGGCCAGCAACACGCCACTGAGCGCCAGGCGTCGCCAGTCGACCGCCTGCAGTTTCTGCCAGCCGTTCTGACTGGCGAAACGCGCGAAAAAGGCCAGGGCGAGCACGGCAAACGCCGCACGCCCGAAGACGATCACCGCCGGCGAGGCGGCCGCGAGTTTGCCGAACACACCGGTCAGGCCGAACATCAGAGCGCCAATATGCAGGGCGCCGAGGGCGGTACGCGGAGTCATTGCAATCCTTAATCCGAACACAGATTCAATGTAGGAGCCGCCGCAGGCTGCGATCTTTTGATCTTGAAAAGCCAAAGTCAAAAGATCGTCCGAACGCGGCCCGAGCCTGCGGCAGCTCCTACACATGAATGCACATTGAAACGTGTTACGGCGCAGAAGTCTGTCGGCGAACTAGCGTTTTTTGTCGCAGGAATCGCGGCGCAACTGCCCCGGTGAAGCGCCGAACTCACGCAGCACCGCCGCGGCGAACGCGCTCTGCGAACTGTAGCCGACCCGACTGGCGATCTCGCCGATGGGCAGCGCCGTCTCGCGAAGAAGGCAGACCGCCTTGTGCAGCCGCCGGCTGCGAATGTAGTCCATCGGCGTCTGCCCGCATTCCGCCATGAAGCGCGCGTGCAGCCGGGCGCTGGACAACCCGGCGATCTGCGCCAGATCCGCCACTTGCAGCGGGTAGGCGGCGTGCTGCTCGATGTGCGCATCCAGTGCCGCGTAGGGCAGGCGCCGCGCCGAGAGTTCGGCGGGTCTGGCGTGATTCAGGCTGGCCAGCAGCAGCACCGCGCCTTGCTGGGCGATTAGCGGATCGCTGACCGGGCTGTGCGCCAGCCAGTTGACCAATTGGCTTTGCCCGGCATCAAGGGACAACCGCGCAGGCTGGTCGAGCAAGCGCTGACTGGCGTCGGCGTGCTCGCCCAGCGAATCGTTCAGCCATTGCCCGTCGGGTACGTCCAGCACCAGACAACGGCTGCCATCGGGACTGCCGCAGGCGTGATGCGCGCCGCCGGGGACGACCATGAAACTCTGCTGGCGCACCTGGCTGCCCTGACCCTCGACTTCGAAATCCAGCGCGCCGGACAGCCCGAACACCAGTTGCGCGTGGTCGTGGCTGTGGACGATCAGGTCGTGGGTGTATTGGCGCAGGGTGAGGATCGGGCGCATGGCAGAGGTCTCCGAAGTGAGCGCCAGTCTACACCGGGGCAAGGCGCTTGCGCGCTGTCACACGACTGACGCCTGCCTGTCATGGTCGATTCACCCGGCGCGTGCACAGTGGCGAAAACATCGCAGAGGGTTGCCCATGACCAGCGCCGAGCTCGCCAAACCCAGCCGCAAACAACGGGTGCGTACCTTGTGGATTTCCGACGTGCACCTCGGCACGCGGGATTGCCAGGCCGAGCACTTGTCGCAATTTCTCAAGGGCTACCACGCCGACAAGATCTACCTGGTCGGTGACATCATCGACGGCTGGAAACTGCGTGGCGGCATGTACTGGCCGCAGGCGCATACCAACGTGATCCGCCGCCTGCTGACGATGAGCAAGCGCGGCACCGAGGTGATCTACGTCACCGGCAACCACGACGAATTCCTGCGCCGTTATTCGAAGCTGATCCTCGGCAACATCCAGTTGGTCGATGAGGCGGTGCATGTCACGGCGGATGGCCGACACCTGCTGGTGATCCATGGCGACCAGTTCGACGTGATCACCCGCTACCACCGCTGGCTGGCCTTTCTCGGCGACTCGGCCTACGAATTCACCCTGACTCTCAATCGTTGGCTCAACCACTGGCGCGCCCGGTATGGCTACGGTTACTGGTCGTTGTCTGCGTACCTCAAGCACAAGGTCAAGACCGCGGTGAGTTTCATCAGCGACTTCGAAGAAGCCATCGCCCACGAATGCGTCAAACGCGAGCTGCACGGTGTGGTCTGCGGGCACATTCACCATGCCGAGATTCGTAAAGTCGGCGAGGTGGACTACCTCAATTGCGGCGATTGGGTGGAGTCGTGCACGGCGTTGATCGAGCACTGGGACGGCACGATCGAGTTGTATCGGCTGGCCGATGCGCAGGCGCGGGAGGCGCAGCTCAAGGCGGCCAAGGTCGCTGAGATCGCCTGAGTGTTGGGTTGTCAGGGAAGGCCTCATCGCGAGCAGGCTCACTCCTACAGTTGGAACGCGGTCAACTGTAGGAGTGAGCCTGCTCGCGATGAACCGCGCAGCGGTTCGCCTTACGCCGGGGAGTGCTCTTCCATCGCCGCCTTGTAGATCGAGTGCTTCGGCTGCGCAAACAGCCGCTCCATCATCGGCTCGAAGAAACTCAGTGGCAGGCTGTCATAGGCCGGGTCAAACGCCGCCGCATCGTATCTGGCGCAGAATTCCGCCGTCGCCTGATACTGCGGATGCGCGGCGAATTGCTCGCGCAGATGGCGATCCATGCCCAGATGATGGAAGAAGTAGTAGCCCTGAAAAATCCCGTGCTTCTCGACCATCCACAGATTCTCGGCGCTGACGAATGGCTTGAGAATCGCCGCCGCGATGTCCGGGTGGTTGTAGGAGCCGAGGGTGTCGCCGATGTCATGCAGCAGCGCGCAGACCACGTACTCCTCGTCACGCCCGTCGCGATAGGCGCGGGTCGCGGTTTGCAGCGAGTGGGTCAGGCGATCCACCGGAAAGCCGCCGAAATCACCTTCGAGCAACTTCAGGTGCGCGACGATCCGCGACGGCAATTGCCGGGCGTAGGCGCTGAAGTCTGCGGCGATGATTGCCCAGTCTTCCTGCGTGCCGTCCTGCATATGGGTGAAGCGGGCATTGGCGTTCATCGGCAAGCCTCCAGGTGTGTCGGGATTCAGAACGCCACGCGGCCGAGGATCATGTCGCGGTACATGACGAAGTCGCCGAGCAGGCTGTACAGCGGATGCTGAAAAGTCGCCGGACGGTTCTTTTCAAAGAAGAAATGCCCGATCCAGGCAAAGCTGTAACCGGCCAGCGGCAGGGCCAGCAACAGCAACCACGCGCCTTTGGCGATGGTCATGGCCAGGATGAAAATCACCAGCGTGGTGCCGATGAAATGCAATCGTCGGCAGGTGCTGTTGGCGTGTTCGCTGAGGTAATACGGATAGAACTCGGCGAACGTATTGAATTGCTTGATGTTTTCCACGACCGCGATCTCTGTGGTTATTGTTCTGATGGCAAGTTGTTCGGCGGGTAGCTTATTTGAGTCTAGAGTGAACACTGGTATCAGCCAGTGACAATGGGCGCCACTTTAGTATCCTTCGCAAATCGGGTCGTAAGATGCGATCCATCATGTAAAAGAATAACGCCATGAGCGAACGAACGACTTCTGCAAGCTGGGCGATGGGGATTGTCAAAGCATTGGAGATGGACGGCCTGGATTGCCGGGTTCTGTTCAAGCAACTGGGGCTCGATTACGCCGCCCTGGACGATCCGGATGCGCGCTTCCCGCAAGATTCCATGACCCGCCTCTGGCAACGGGCGGTCGAGCTGTCCGGCAACCCGGCGATCGGCCTGAACATGGGCAAGGTGGTGCGTCCGGCGTCGTTCCATGTCGCCGGCTATGCCTTGATGTCGAGCAACACCCTGGCCGAAGGCTTTCAACGCCTGGTGCGTTATCAGCGGATCATCGCCGAGAGCGCCGACCTGAGTTTTCGTCTGCTCGAAGAAGGCTACGCGCTGATTCTGACGGTGCATGGCGATCACCTGCCGCCGACCCGGCAGAGCGCCGAAGCCTCGCTGGCCTGTGCGCTGGGCCTGTGCGGCTGGTTGAGCGGGCGCACCCTGCACCCGGTCAAAGTGCTGTTTCAGGGTGACGAACCCGCCGATCTGCAACCTTACCGGCAAGCCTTCCATGCGCCGCTGATGTTCAACGCGCCGTACGATGCGCTGATTTTCGAACGGGCCGACATGGAAGCACCACTGCCCACCGCCAACGAAGCCATGGCGCTGCTGCACGACCGGTTTGCCGGGGAATACCTGGCGCGATTTTCTGAAAGCCGCGTGACCCACAAGGCGCGCCAGGTGTTGTGTCGTTTACTGCCGCAGGGCGAACCCAAGCGCGATACCGTGGCGCAGACCCTGCACCTGTCGCAGCGCACCTTGCAGCGCCGGTTGCAGGAGGAGGGCACGAGTTTTCAGCAGTTGCTCGACGACACTCGCCGCGAACTGGCCGAGCAGTATCTGGCGCAGCCGAGCATGACCTTGCTGGAGATTGCCTATCTGCTGGGGTTTGCCGACCCGAGCAACTTCTTCCGCGCGTTCCGCCGCTGGTTCGACACCACGCCCGGCGATTACCGGGCGCGGCTGTTGCAGGCGCCGGTCAGTGACGCCAAAAGGCCGGAATACACAGCACAAACACCGTAATGATCTCCAGTCGGCCGAGCAGCATGCCGAACGACAGGATCCACTTCGCGGCATCCGGCAAGGTGGCGAAGTTGCCCGCCGGGCCAATGGTCTCGCCCAGCCCCGGGCCGACGCCGGATACGGTGCTGGCAGCGCCGGTCAACGCGGTCATCCAGTCCACCCCGAGCAGCGACAGCAGCAGGGCGATCACGCAGATGGTGATGGCGAAGAAGAACGAAAAGGTCAGGATCGAACGGACGATTTCTTCGTCGAGACGGTGACCGTTGTACTTCTGTTTGATCACCGCGCGCGGGTGAATCAACTGGTTAAGGTTGGCCTTGAGCAGGATGTAGGCCACCTGAAAACGGAAGATCTTGATCCCGCCCGCCGTCGAGCCGGAGCAGCCGCCGACAAAGCCCAGATAGAAAAACAGCATCAGCGAGAAGTTGCCCCACAGGCTGTAGTCGCCGAGGGCGAAACCGGTGGTGGTGACCACCGACGTCACGTTCAGCGCCACATGCCGCAGGGCGTCCAGCCAGTGCAGATTGGTGGTCCACCAATACCAGGTGCCGAGCACCAGCCAGGTCACCAGCAACATACCGAGCAAACCCTGCACCTGTTGGTCCTTGATCAACGCTTTGCGGTTGCCACGCATGGTCGCGACGTACAGGGTGAACGGCAGGCTGCCGAGGATCATGATCACCACCGCGACCCAGTGCACCGCCGGTTGTGTCCATTTCGCCAGCGACTGGTCGGAGGTCGAGAAACCGCCGGTGGAAATCGCCGACATCGCGTGGTTGATCGCATCGAACGGGCTCATCCCGGCCCACCAGAACGCCAGGCTGCCGAGGATGGTGATGCCGACGTACGCCGCCACGATCAGGCGCGCCACCATGTGCGAGCGCGGCATGACCTTTTCCGAACGGTCGGACGATTCGGTCTGGAACAGGCGCATGCCACCGATGCGCAACAGCGGCAGGATCGCCACCGCCATACCGATAAAGCCGATGCCGCCGATCCAGTGCAGCAATGAGCGCCACATCAGAATCCCGGGGGACATGTCATCGAGATGATTGAGCACGGTCGAACCGGTGGCGGTGATCCCGGACATGCTTTCGAAGAACGAGTCGGTGTAGCTGATGTGCTGGGTCAGCAAAAACGGCAGCGCGGCGAAAATGCACACCACCAGCCAGCTGCTGACGGTCAGCAGGTACATGTCACGGGGGCGCAGGTGGATGTGTTCGGGGCGGCCGGGGATTACCAGTGCGAGGCCGGCGACGAAGGTGATCATGCTCGCCCAGAGGAACGACGGCAGATCGCCGGTGCGCTCGAAAATCACCAGGGTGGCCATGGGCACGACCATGGCGATGGCCAGGGTGATCAGGAAGATGCCGATGATGAAACCAATGATCCGTAAGGTCGGCAACGCCATGAAGTCCGCTCGGGCTGATGTAGGAAGGGCGCCATTCTACCCGTGGGGCAGGGCATGTAAACCGGCACCCTGTTGCCGGATACCGCTAGAATAGCCGCACATTTTTCTCAGGAGGTGGCCGATGCAGGCTCTCGACGCTTTGCTCAACCGTGTTTCCGTTCCACGCCTGGTCGAACCGGCCCCTACCGCCGAGCAGCGCGAAGCGCTGTTTGGCGCAGCCCTGCGCGCACCAGATCACGGCCACTTGCAGCCGTATCGTTTCCTTACCGTCGAAGGCGCGGCACGCGAGCGGATGGGCGAGTTACTGGCTGAAGCGGCGCAAATGCAGGACGGCGAAGTCACTGAAGCGATGATCGACAAGGCGCGCAACGGCCCGCTGCGGGCGCCGCTGGTGGTCGTGGTGATCGCAAAACTGCAGGATCACGTCAAGTATCCGAAGTCCGAGCAGTTGCTGGCGGCGGGGTGTGCGGCGCACGGGATTTTGCTGGCGGCGTATGCGCAGGGGATTGGTGCCGTGTGGCGTACCGGTGATCTGGCGTATTCGAAGCATGTGGCCAGAGGTTTGGGTCTGGCGGAAGGCGAAGAGGTGATTGCCTTCCTGTACCTCGGCACGCCGCAGAAAGAACCGCGTGTGGCGGAGAAGGTTGATCTGGCCGAGTTCGTCAGCGCCTGGCCAGGCAAGGCCTGACACCACCGATCAAATGTAGGAGTGAGCCTGCTCGCGATAGCAGTGGATCAGTCAATAGATTTTTCTCTGATCCACCGCTATCGCGAGCAGGCTCACTCCTAGAGTTTGATCAGGGCTGGACCACTGCTCCCGGCACCAAAGGCAATTCCAGACTGGCGACAAACCCGCCCTCAGGATGATTGGCCAGCAGCAGACTTCCGCCATGCCGCTCCGCCGCACGCTTGGCAATCGCCAGGCCCAGACCATGCCCGGCCGCGGTCTGCCCTGGCGCTCGGTAGAACGGCTCGCCCAACTGGCTCAAATGCTCGGCCTGCACACCCGGTCCGTGGTCGCGCACGCTCACCACAATCCGCTCGCCCTGACGCGTGGCTTGCATCTCGATTGCCTGACCCACCGGGTTGAAGCGTTGGGCGTTGCGCAGCAGGTTGTCGACGGCGCGCTCGATCATGGTCGGCCAGCCGGTCAGCGTCAGGTGTGGTTCGGCGTCCAGGCGTACGGTCTGCTCGGGTGAGCCGAGCCGGGCATCTTTGTGCAAGGTGCCGAGCAGGGCGTTGAGGTCCACCGCTTCGGCACTGGCGTTATCGGCATCGACTCGCGCCAGCACCAGAATTTCACTGATCAGCGCTTCCAGCCGATCACATTCGCGGGTCAGGCGTGGCCAGAGCTTTTCCCGTTCTTCCGGGTTGGCGCGTTCCGCCAGTGCCAGCGCAATGCGCAGTCGCGCCAAAGGTGAGCGCAGTTCGTGGGACACATCGCGCAGCAACTGGCGCTGACTGCCGATCAGGCTTTGCAGGCGCGCGCCCATGCGGTTGAAGTCGTTGGCCAGCACACCGAATTCATCGCGCCGGTTGGCCAGTTTCGCCAGACTGTTCTGCTGATAGGTGGTCTGGCCCAGATCATGCACTGCACCGCGCAAACGACTGAGCGGGCGGGTGATGGAGAAGGTCACCAGCAGGCTGAACAGGGTCAGCACCACCAGCGCGATACCCAGCGCGCTCAATGGCCAGAGCAGGCTTTCGCGGTGCCAGGCGTCGAGTTCCGGGTGCGGGATGCGGAAGATGAACAGGTAGGTGTCACCGGTTTTGTCGCTGGTGAATTCGTCGGTCAGGCGCCGCCAGGGCAGGCGTCGGTCATCGTTGTTCTGCCGTGCTTCGAAGGCGGCGGCGCGACGCGGGAAGGTTCCACGCACCACCGGGTCGCCGCTTTCGTTCAGCACCTGAACGTCGATGTGATATTGGCGTTTGCGTTGTTCGAGGATGTCCTGCGCGGCGTCTTCGCCCTGGGCTTCGTAGGTTTGCGTCCATTCGGCGGCCAGAGTGTTGAGGCCCGGATGGCGGCTGAGGATCCACGCGTCCTGATTGAGCATGTGCCCGAGCAGGATCGACAGCCCGGCCACCAGAGCGATGGCCAGCCAGAAGCTCGCGAGAATACGCCAGAACAATGAACGCACAGAAAATCCTCAATCAAACAAAAACTCAACAATGTGGGAGCGGGCTTGCTCGCGAATGCGGTGCGTCAGTCAACATTGCCTTGTCTGATACACCGCATTCGCGAGCAAGCCCGCTCCCACATTTGGATTGAGTCGCAACAGACCCGACGGCGGTTAGCCGTCGGGTCCGGGTTATCGCATTATTGCGCCTTTTGCGGCTGTTGCGCTTTCCATGCCTTGAACTCGGCCCATTCAGCGCGGCGTTCAGCCTGTTTCTTCTGGATCTCGTCGAATTTCTTCTGTTGATCCGGTTTCAGCAGGTTGCGTACGTCGGCTTCGGCTTTCTTGTGGTTGGCCGCCATTTCGTCTTTCATGGCTTTCTGGTCGGCCGGCGAGAGTTTTTCCAGGTACTTCTCTACCACTTGGCGACGTTCGTGCATCTGCTCGCCCATGATCTTGCGGATCTGATCGCGCTGTTCGCGGGACAGGTCGAGTTGGCTGTACGGGCCTTTGCCGTGCATGCCGTGCATCTGACCGCCGTGGCGTGGGCCGTCGAGCGGGCCACCCATCGGGCCGCCATCCTGTGGCACAGCCATGGCGACGGTTGGCAGAGCGGCAGCGAACATCAGAGCGATAAGAGTCTTGCGCATGGTGTATCTCCTTGTCTCGTTCCCGGTACGTTCCGGATGAGTACAGATTACGGAGATCAAGGTCAGCGGCGGTCAGGGCTGCGTAAAGCTTGGGTAAAGACGCGTTGTCTCCAGCCTTACACATATCCCCCCTGTAGGAGCTGCCGAAGGCTGCGATCTTTGTTTTTGAAGATCAAAAGATCGCAGCGTGCCGCAGCTCTTACAGGGGGGCGTCGTTGTTTCGGATGTGGCTCAGAGGCTGTAGTAGTAACCACGGCTGCGCAGGGCGACGATCCGCGGGCGGCCGTCGGGGTGCGGGCCGATCTTCTTGCGCAGGTTGCTGACGTGCATGTCGAGACTGCGGTCGTACAGGGTCAGCTTGCGGCCGAGGGCCAGTTGCGCCAGTTCCTGTTTGTCCAGTGGCTCGCCGGGCTGCTTGAGCAGGGCTTCGAGCAGACGGCTTTCGGAAACGGTGAGGGTCAGTTCTTTCTCGTCGATGCTGACCACGCCGCGCACCGGGCTGAAGCTCAGGTCGCCAAGCTCGAGTTGGGTCGACACGGCGGCCGGGTGACTGCGGCGCAGCACGGCGCGCAGACGCGCGGTCAGTTCACGCGGATCGCAGGGTTTGGCCAGGTAATCGTCGGCGCCCAGCTCCAGACCGAGGATGCGATCCAGCGGTTCGCCCCGGGCCGAGAGCATCAGCACCGGCAGGTCGGCGTGTTCGCTGCGCAGTTGCTTGAGCAGTTCCAGACCGCTGCCATCGGGCAGCATCACGTCCAGCACCACAGCGGCAGGCGCCGATTCGGCCAGCGCCTTGCGCGCACTCTGCCCATCGTGGCAGGCGCGCACCAGAAAGCCTTCCTGGCTCAGCCAGCTACTCAGGAGTTCGCACAACTCCTGGTCATCATCAATCAGTAACAGCTCGCTCATGACTCACTCAATTTAGCCATTGCCGACGTTTTCGGCTTGCTCCACTGGCAAAGATACCGCAGAGCAGCGCCAATAGCGCTACTCCGGCGCCCGTGACGAACCATTGCTGCTGTTCGGTCAACAGACGCGGCAACGGGCTGGCCTGCGCTTCCTTGAGTTGCAGCTTCAGGCGCTGGTTCTCCTGGCGCAATCGGGCAAGCTGGGCGCTTTCGCGGGTGTTGTCGGCATTTTGCAGTTGTTTGTTCAGTTCTTCCCGCTGCTGCTCGCTGGCCTTGAGGCGTTGCTGCAACTCGGTGATCTGGCTGCCGGCACTCAATGACAGAGGCGTGGAGCTGCCGCTTTCGGTGGATTCCTCACCATGGGCGGGCGCCATGATCGACAACGTGACCCACATCAGACACAACGGACCCTTGCGCATCGCGATTCCTGCTTGCAAATGGATATTGGGCAGGTTGTCGGCAGGCAAACGAGAATAATGAGCGATTGAGAGCGGTGAGAATCAGGAAGGTTCAGTGCGGGTGGAGGAGATATTGCGGTTGATGATTTTTGTGGTGAGGGGATTCATCGAAACGTCGCACCGCCCCGATGGGCTGCGAAGCAGACCTGAAATGGAAGCATGCGGTGTGTCAGGCACACCGCATTGAATGGCTTTGGGGTTGCTGCGCAACCCAACGGGGATAAATCCCCTCGCCACAGGGTTGCCTCTTTTTACGGCAGGACTTGCTTGAACGGCTTGACGATCACATTGGCGTACACGCCAGCGGCGATGTACGGATCGGCGTCAGCCCAGGCTTGCGCCGCGCTCAGGGAGTCGAACTCGGCGACGATCAGGCTGCCGGTGAAACCCGCAGCGCCCGGATCATTGCTGTCGACCGCCGGGTGCGGGCCGGCCAGCACGATGCGGCCTTCGCCCTTGAGCACTTGCAGGCGTTCGAGGTGGGCCGGGCGTGCGGCGAGGCGCGCTTCGAGCGAGTTGGCGACGTCGGTGGCAATGATGGCGTAGAGCATGTCAGTCCTCGGTTTTTGGCGTTGTGGTATCGGCGTCATGCAGATGGCGGGACAGGTAGATGCCCTGACCGACCAGGAACAGCACGGTCATCCCCAGGCTGCCGAACACCTTGAAGTCGACCCAGATGCTCTGGAAGGTGAACGCCACAAACAGGTTGGCAGCCCCGCAGAACAGGAAAAAGGCGATCCAGGCGATGTTCAGGCGGGTCCAGACCGGATCCGGCAGGGTCAGCGCGTGGCCCATGATGCGTTTGATCAGCAGACGGTCACCGATGAAGTGACTGCCGATGAAGGCCAGGGCGAACAGCCAGTTGACCACCGGGGCTTTCCATTTGAGGAAGGTCTCGCTGTGGAAGGCCAGGGTCAGGCTGCCGAATACCAGACAGGCGATCAGGGTCAGCCATTGGCTCTTTTCCAGCTTGCGCTGTTTGATGAACAACGCGCCGTAGACCACCAGGGAGCTGATGATCAGCATCGCGGTGGCGCTGTAGATACCGCCTACAGTCACTTCATGGCCGGCAACGTCGACCACCCGTGGATCAAGTTTGTAAACGATGAAAAACAGCAGAAGCGGGATGAAATCGATGAATTGTTTCACAGTGAGAGCCAGAAGCTGGATGTGGCGGCATAATAACAAACATATGGGCGCGCGATAGCGCCAGCTGATTTGAGGTTACAACTCCCCGTGAATGTTGATTTGCACTGCCACAGCACGGCCTCCGATGGCGCCCTGGCGCCTGCGGTTCTGGTTGCGCGTGCGTTCGAAAACGGCGTGCGAGTCCTGGCGTTGACCGATCACGACACCCTCGAAGGCCTCGCCGAAGCGCGCAGCGCCGCTGAAGAACTGGGCATGCAACTGGTCAATGGCGTCGAGCTGTCCTGCACCTGGGGCGGCGCGACCATCCACGTGCTGGGCTATGGTTTCGACGTCAATGCCGCGCCACTGGTCGAGGCCATCGCCCGATTGCACGATGGTCGCTGGCTGCGGTCCGAAGAAATAAGCCGCAAGCTCGGCCTCAAGGGCATGCCCGGTGCCCTCGAAGGCGCCCGGCAGATCCAGCAAGAGCTGGGCGACAGCGGCAATGCCCCGGCCCGTCCGCATTTCGCCGACTGGATGGTGCGTGAAGGTTTTGTAAAGGATCGCGCCGAAGCGTTCCGCAAGTGGCTCGGCGCCGGCAAGCTGGGTGACGTCAAGCAGCACTGGCCGAGCCTGGAAGACACCGTCGGCACCCTGCGCGCTGCCGGGGCGTGGGTCAGCCTGGCGCATCCATGGCACTACGATTTCACCCGCAGCAAGCGCCGAAAGCTGATTGCCGACTATATTCAAGCAGGCGGGCATGCGATCGAGGTGGTCAATGGCCATCAGCCTGCGGAACAGGTCGGCAGCCTGGCAATCCTTGCCCGTGAGTTCGGTCTGCTGGTCAGCGCCGGCAGTGATTTCCATGGCCCTGGAGGCTGGTCCGAAATTGGCCAGTACCGGCCGGTTCCCGAGGACCTTCCACCCCTGTGGTGTCGGTTCAAACATGACACAGATATTGCCGCCGTCTGAACAGGTAGAAAACGTGAGTCAATTTTTCCAGATCCATCCGGAAAACCCGCAAGCGCGCCTGATCAAACAGGCAGTCGAGATCATCCGCAAGGGCGGGGTGGTGATTTATCCCACGGACTCTTCCTACGCCATCGGTTGCCAGATCGGCGACAAGAACGCGATTGAGCGCGTGCGTCGTCTGCGTCAGCTCGATGAGAAGCACAACTTCGCGCTGATCTGCAGCGACCTGTCGCAACTGGGTAACTACGCCAAGATCGACACCGGCACCTTCCGCATTCTCAAGGCGCACCTGCCGGGGCCTTACACCTTTATTCTCAACGCCACCCGCGAAGTGCCACGGCTGTTGCTGCACCCGAAAAAACGCACCATCGGCCTGCGGGTGCCGAGCCATCCGATTGCCCTGGCGTTGCTGGCCGAACTCGGCGAGCCGCTGATGAGCGTGACCCTGATCATGCCCGGTGACGAAGACCCGCTGAGCGATCCGTACGAAATGCGCCAAATGCTCGAACATCAGGTCGACCTGATCATTGACGGCGGTTTCGGCGGGATCAAGGCGTCCACCGTGATTGACCTGACCGGCGACGACCCGGAAGTGATCCGCGTCGGTTGCGGCGACCCCGCGCCGTTCATGGTCGAGGCCTGAATGTCCGCAGTGGAAACCGTTGTCGATCCCCAGGCCGGCGCCCAGCAGGAACTGCCGTTTGCCATGGTCTATGGCCAGGCGGTCACGGAAATGCCGCTGGACCTGTACATCCCGCCGGATGCGCTGGAAGTATTCCTCGAAGCCTTTGAAGGCCCGCTCGACCTGCTGCTGTACCTGATCCGCAAGCAGAACATCAACATCCTCGACATCCCGGTGGCGGAAATCACCCGTCAGTACATGGGCTATGTCGAGTTGATGCAGTCGGTGCGTCTGGAACTGGCCGCCGAATACCTGGTAATGGCCGCGATGCTGGCCGAGATCAAGTCGCGGATGCTCCTGCCGCGCGCCGAAACCGTCGAAGAAGAAGAGGACGACCCGCGCGCCGAACTGATCCGCCGCTTGCAGGAATACGAGCGCTTCAAGGCTGCCGCTGAAGGTATCGACGGCCTCAGTCGTGTCGGTCGCGACGTGGTCGTGCCCAAGCTCGACGCCCCGGAAGCCCGGGCGCGCAAGCTGTTGCCGGACGTCGCGCTGGAAGAGATTTTGATGTCCATGGCCGAGGTGCTGCGTCGCGGCGATATGTTCGAGAGCCACCAGGTCAGCCGCGAGGCACTGTCGACCCGCGAGCGCATGAGCGATGTGCTGGAACGGCTCAAGGGCGGCGGGTTTGTACCGTTCGTCGAGCTGTTCACTGCCGAGGAAGGTCGTCTCGGTGTGGTGGTGACCTTTATGGCGATCCTTGAACTGGTCAAGGAATCCTTGGTCGAGCTGGTGCAGAATGAGCCGTTCGCCGCGATCCACGTGCGAGCCCGAGCCGAATAACGAGTCGAAACATGAACCTGACTGAACCCCGCGAGCTGGCGCCCCTGCTTGAAGCCTTTCTGTTGGCCTCGGGAAAACCGCAATCGCTTGAACGCCTTTACGAACTGTTCGAAGAAGGCGAACGGCCCGAACCGCCGGTCTTCAAGAAAGCCCTGAGCCTGCTGGCCAAGTCCTGCGAGGGCCGCGCGTTCGAGCTCAAGGAAGTCGCCTCCGGTTACCGCTTGCAGATCCGCGAGAAGTTTTCGCCGTGGGTCGGCCGTCTGTGGGAAGAACGCCCGCAGCGCTATTCCCGTGCGCTGCTGGAAACCATGGCGCTGATCGCCTATCGGCAGCCGATCACTCGCGGCGAGATCGAAGACGTGCGCGGCGTGGCGGTCAACACCAACATCGTCAAGACCCTGATCGAGCGCGAGTGGATCCGCATCGTCGGGTACCGCGACGTACCGGGCAAACCGGCGATGTTTGCCACTACCAAGGCGTTTCTCGATCACTTCAACCTGAAGAACCTCGAAGACCTGCCACCGCTGGCCGAGTTGCGCGAGATGGAAACCGAACCGGTCCTCGATTTCGACGATGCCCCGGTGCCGCAGGGCCTGCAGGAACAGGTCGACGCCAGCGCCGAGCCGGAAGAGCCGAAGGAAGAAACCAGTTTCCACACGCTGCTGCTGGAACTGGACAGCATGGAGGAGGGGATCAAGACCGACTTCGATGATCTGTTACGGGATGCGGCGGACGGCGAAGCGTCGACGCCCGAACCTGACACGCTGGTGGTCGAGCCGACAATTGAAGTTGAACCTGAGACCGAGTCTGAAGCCGAACCGGAAGAAGACCTTCTTGGCGTCGCCGAAGCCCGGGCAAAACTCCTGGCCGCTGTCGCCGCCCTCGAACAACCGGAGCCTGAACCCGAGCTGAGCGAAGAAGAAGCCGAAGCCCGCGCGCTGGCGGAAGCCATCGAGGCCGAACGCCGCGAGTTCGAAGACTGAGGCGCGCCGAAAAGATCGCAGCCTGCGGCAGCTCCTACAGGGACCGCATTCCAATGTAGGAGCTGCCGAAGGCTGCGATCTTTTGATCCTCAAGGGAGACCCCATGAGCTCGACAAAAGACCCTTGCATCAGCCTCTGCAAATTCACCGACGACATCTGCCTCGGCTGTGGCCGCAGCAAGCGCGAGATCCGTGCCTGGAAGAAACTCGACAAGGACGACAAGCGCACGGTACTGGCTGAAGCCGCGCTGCGCCTGATCAAACTCGGTGGCGCCGGTCGGCGGAAAAAGAAATAACTGTCGAGCGATCAGCTAGTCTCTGATGCGCGATGGCGTACATCCGCGTATGATTCGCGACCCTTCGGCGATCCCTTCGCCCGAAAACCAGATTTCAATGCTTCAGGCGCCGCCTGAACAGACCACACCGGGAGGTGCCCAGATGAGTGACATCAATCAGAAAGACGACCAGGAAATCGGCCCAGCAGGCGAAAAACTGCAGAAAGTCCTCGCCCGTATCGGCGTTGGCTCGCGCCGTGACGTCGAAGCCTGGATCAGCCAGGGCCGGATCAAGGTCAATGGCAAAGACGCCACCCTCGGCCTGCGCGTCGACATGCACGACGCCATCACCATTGATGGCAAAGTGATCAAGCGCGAAGAGGCTGCCGAGTCGGTGCGCCGCGTGATCATGTACAACAAGCCCGATGGCGAAATCTGCACCCGTGACGACCCGGAAGGCCGTCCGACCGTGTTCGACAAGCTGCCGCGTCCGAAAGAAGGCCGCTGGATCAACATTGGTCGTCTCGACATCAACACCACCGGTCTGCTGATGTTCACCACCGACGGTGAACTGGCCAACCGTCTGATGCACCCGTCCTACGAGATGGACCGTGAGTACGCCGTGCGTGTACGCGGTGAAGTCGACGACGAAATGATCGAGCGCCTGAAGGCCGGCGTGGTCCTGGAAGATGGCCCGGCGCGTTTCACCGACATTCAACAGGCACCGGGCGGCGAAGGCTTCAACCACTGGTATCACTGCGTGGTGATGGAAGGTCGTAACCGTGAGGTTCGTCGTCTGTGGGAATCCCAGGGCCTGGTGGTCAGCCGTCTGAAACGCGTGCGTTTCGGTCCGGTGTTCCTCAACTCCGACCTGCCGATGGGCCGCTGGCGCGAAATGAGCCAGTACGAAGTCGATGTACTGAGTGCTGAAGTCGGTCTGACCCCGGTGGCGATGCCGCAACTCAACGCCAAGAGCAAGGACAAGCTGGAGCGTATGCAGCGCAAATCGTCGCGGCCAATGGCCAAGACCGAGCGCGTGCGTACCCTGCGCCCAGCCGCTGGCGCGCCAACCGGTCCGCGTCCGAGCCGTGAGCCGCAGATCGAAGGCGAGCGTCCGGGTCGCAAGCCAGTGGCCCGTGATGGCGAGCGCGCACCGCGTCCGGCCAACGGTCGCACCGAGCGCGGCGAAGGTCGTGCGCCGGCCGGCCGTGGTACGCCAGTGGCGGATCGTCCTGCCGACACCACCAACAAGCGTCCGGCCAAGCCTGCACCGAAGCGTCCGGGGATCAAGCTGGTCGACGGCGACAAGCCATCGGGCAAGCGCCGCGGCGCACCGGCTGGCTCCGGTCAGCGTCCGGGTTTCGGTCGCAAGAAGCCGGAATGAGGCAGCTGTGAGCTTTGAGTTGCAGGCTTCAAGCTAAAGCAGAAACGCCAACCGCAGGGTTGGCGTTTTTTTTCGTCTGGCGAAAGGTATGTAGCGTCTGAGCGTGCCTCTTCGCGAGCAAGCCCGCTCCCACAGTGGATCTGCGTCGTACACAAATCCTATTGTGGGAGCGGGCTTGCTCGCGAAGGCGTCAGTCGCCTAAAACACAAAGCGTTCGTCTGGATTATTGGTTGGGTTGCGCGCTGTTCCTGTAGGAGCTGCGGCACGCTGCGATCTTTTGCTCTTGATCTGCAACAGCAAGATCAAAGGATCGCAGCCTCGTTTCACTCGACAGCTCCTACAGGGAGCGGTGGCTTCAAAACAGAAATTAGTGCTTAAAAGACGAAGCGCCCATCAAACACCGGCTTGTCATCCAGCGCCAACACTCCGCCGGAGAAGATCAGGTCGAGGTGATGACTGCCCTTGGCCCCACCGCCGAGGCCAAGATGCAGGCCGCAATGGCGCTCCTCGAACCCGGCATTGCGCGCATACAGGTCTTTCACCCCTTCGTTGGTGCCGATGCCCAACTCCTCGATGCGCCGATTCGACGGGTTGGCATCCAGGTACTTGTTGAAATCATGCTCCAGCCCCGGCACATCGGTGGCGATGCGGCGGATGGTCGAGTTCTCGATCCACAATTCCAGCGGCGATTCGAGCACCCCGTACTTGCGGGCAAACGGGATGGTGCTGAGGAACGTGCCCTTGAATTTCACATGGCCGTTGATCGCTTCGCTGTGAGTGGCGATTTCGCCGGGGGCCAAGTCGAAGTTGCCGACGCCGTTGATGTCGGTCCACTTCTTGATGCTGCTCAACGGCGTTTCGAATCGCGAGCCATGCTCATCGGTGAAGCTCAGCGTGGTGGCCTGGGACATGCGCTGGATCAAGTGGCTGTTGAGCCCGGCGATACGCTGCGGGGTAACGCTGAAGGTGTCGTAGAAATAGTCACCGTAATCCTTGAACAGCAGCGATTTCTTCCAGTTTTCCGCCATCACGCCTTGCAGGGCGCGCACGAACTCCGGGCCGTCGGGGCGCGGGTTGGGCAGGGTGGAAGAGTCGTAGAAGAAAATGTACAGATCGCTGTCGGCAATGGCCGCGGTCAGCGTGGCGGTGCTTTCCAGGTCCAGGCGCCGGGCACTGAAGGTGAAGCGGGGATGATCGCCGGCCTGTTCGGCGATGGCATCGGTCAGGGCTTGGTAATCGGCGGTGTGGCCGAGAAGGACCTTCGCCGAGTCGAGACCGGCAAGGGCTGGGTGATGTTCGAGGTAGTAAAGGAAATGCGAGATCGCGCGGGGCTTATCCATGAGTCCTCCCTGACCGACCGTGAAAAAGCGGCAGGCACGACCGGCCGGATCGTGCCTGCCCGGGGATGTCTTACAAAGGCCACATCGCCGTGCCGAACGGAACCACCGCGTCGGCTTGCATCATTTCCACGGCGGCGTCATGGGTCGGTGCCTCAAACCATTCGTCCAGTTGCAGTTCGGTATCCAAGTCTTTTTCCAATGCTTGCATGGTCGATCTCCTAGATGAATTTCACGGTTGTGACTGGCCGGTCAAGGTGGCCGGCAAGACGTGAAGAACCTAGTTCAGGGGTTTTGCTAATGCAAAAAATTATTTATTTAAAATTTAAATAAACTTTTTATTCTGTTTTTTAGTGGCGGTTTTCTTATTTGAAAACAAAAAACTAAGCGGGCACTTTCATTAGCAAGCTTGCTACCGTCAATTTGCAGACGTCCTACAGAATTTTCCGAATTGGAAAATCTTCGTTACGCATCGTAAAGAAAAGTTTACGAAAACCCCGGTAAAGCCCAGTGGATTTACCCCCTTGCCGACGCTGTAAGGAAAACCTGCCGAAGCCCGGCCACAAAGGCACCACGCAAGGCTCTGGCGCGCTTGTTTCAGCGCCGTTTGCAGGGTGAGATGCGCCTCATGCCTGTCGTGCAGGTGCATAACAAGAAGGAGGCGCAATGAACGCCGAGATTGATCTTCACTTCTCTCCGTGGGGCGGTTTTTCGCTCGTCCCCGTCGATGGCCTGCAAAGGCCTGACTCAATTTTTGCAGCCGCCCGGACTTCTCGAGGCGGACCCACGCAATCCCGGCAAGCGCCACGCTGATCCAGCGGGGTCTGGCAGCAGGGGGTTAGCGGTGTACAATGCGCCGCGTTTTAACTGTGACCCTCTGCGTAATCGCGCAAACCTCAAGGCCATCCGCCTTGTTCACTCCGCCGCGTCACAAGCGTGTCGGGTTCGATTTCGTCACAGATAAAAACAAACAGGTGACGCATGACCGTTGTAAAAAAGCTGAATTCCTGGTGCCTGCGCTGGGGTTTGATCGGGGTTGTCTGAAATCGCAACCTTGCAGCAACGTCTACTGAACATCATCAAACCTTGCGTGAGACCTTTTTCATGAGTGGACAACCCTCGCAATCAGGCGAGCTGAAACGCGGCCTGAAAAATCGCCACATTCAACTGATCGCCCTCGGTGGCGCGATCGGTACCGGATTGTTCCTCGGCTCGGCCGGGGTCCTGAAATCCGCCGGCCCGTCGATGATCCTCGGCTACGCCCTCTGCGGCTTCATCGCCTTCATGATCATGCGCCAGCTCGGCGAGATGATCGTCGAAGAGCCGGTGGCCGGTTCCTTCAGCCATTTCGCGCACAAGTACTGGGGCGGCTTTGCCGGTTTCCTGTCGGGCTGGAACTGCTGGATTCTGTACATTCTGGTGGGCATGTCGGAGCTGACCGCGGTCGGCAAGTACATTCACTACTGGGCGCCGGACGTCCCGACTTGGGTCACCGCCGCTGCATTCTTCGTGCTGATCAACGCGATCAACCTGGCCAACGTCAAAGTCTTCGGTGAAGCCGAATTCTGGTTCGCGATCATCAAGGTCGTGGCGATCGTCGGCATGATCGCGCTGGGCAGCTACCTGCTGGTCAGCGGCCATGGCGGCCCGCAGGCCTCGGTCAGCAACCTGTGGTCGCACGGCGGCTTCTTCCCCAACGGCGTCAGCGGTCTGGTGATGGCGATGGCGATCATCATGTTCTCCTTCGGCGGTCTGGAAATGCTCGGTTTCACCGCCGCAGAAGCCGACAAGCCGAAAACCGTGATCCCGAAAGCGATCAACCAGGTGATCTACCGCATCCTGATTTTCTACATCGGTGCACTGGTGATTCTGCTGTCGCTGACCCCATGGGACAGCCTGCTGGCGACTCTCAACGCGTCCGGTGATTCGTACAGCGGCAGCCCGTTCGTGCAGGTGTTCTCGATGCTCGGCAGCAACACCGCCGCGCACATCCTCAACTTCGTGGTCCTGACCGCGGCGCTGTCGGTGTACAACAGCGGCACCTACTGCAACAGCCGCATGCTGCTGGGCATGGCCGAGCAGGGCGATGCGCCGAAAGGCCTGGCGAAAATCGACAAGCGCGGCGTGCCGGTGCGTTCGATTCTGGCTTCGGCTGCGGTAACGCTGGTGGCGGTGTTGCTCAACTACCTGATGCCGCAACAGGCGCTGGAACTGTTGATGTCATTGGTGGTGGCGACCCTGGTGATCAACTGGGCGATGATCAGCTTCTCGCACTTCAAGTTCCGCCAGCACATGAACAAGACGCAGCAGACGCCACTGTTCAAGGCGCTGTGGTACCCGTACGGCAACTATGTCTGCCTGGCGTTCGTGGTGTTCATCCTTGGCGTGATGCTGCTGATTCCGGGCATCCAGATCTCGGTGTACGCGATTCCGGTGTGGGTCGTGTTCATGTGGGTCTGCTACGTGATCAAGAACAAGCGTGGGGCGCAGCAGGCGCTGCACGCGGCGAGTGCTTCCAAGTAAGCGCTGAGGCAACAAACGACAAACCCGGCCACTGTGCCGGGTTTTTTATTGCCCCTGTAGGAGCTGCCGAAGGCTGCGATCTTTTGATCTGTTTTAAAGGTCAAGATCAAAAGATCGCAGCCTTCGGCAGCTCCTACAGGGTTGATGGCGTATCCTGCAGCTTCTGAATACGGACGCTTTTCCATGCTGGTGATTTCCAACAATGTGCATCTGCCGGATGCCGAGATCGAATTGACTGCCATCCGCGCCCAAGGCGCCGGTGGGCAGAACGTCAACAAGGTCTCCAGTGCCGTGCACCTGCGCTTCGACATTCCGGCCTCGTCCTTGCCCGAGTTCTACAAGGAGCGGCTGCTGGCCCTGCGTGACAGTCGCATCACCAGCGAGGGCGTGCTGATCATCAAGGCCCAGCAATACCGCACGCAGGAAGCCAACCGTGCCGATGCGCTGGAGCGTCTGGTCGAGCTGATCCTCAGCGCCACCAAGGTTGAAAAGAAGCGCCGCCCGACCAAGCCGACCCTGGGCTCGAAGAAGCGCCGGCTCGAATCCAAGACCAAGCGCGGCAGCATCAAGGCCGGGCGCGGCAAGGTGGATTTCTAGTCTTCGCGGTACTTCGCCGTGTGCTTGTACAGGTACACGCTCAGCGCCAGACCACTGAGCGAGGCAATGGCGGCAAACAGAAAGATCGACGCAAAACCGAAGCCCGCCGCAATCGCCCCGGCCAACGGCCCGGTGATCCCCAGCGACAAGTCGATGAACAGCGAATAAGCGCCGACCGCCGCGCCACGGCTGGAGGCTGGCACCAGATTCACCGCTTCCACACCCAGCGCCGGGAACACCAGCGAGAAGCCGAAACCGCTCAACGCCGCACCGGCCAGCGCCCAATGTGCGTCCGGCGCCAGCCATAGCAGCAACAGACCGAGGGTTTCCACCGACAGGCAGGCAATCGCCACACGGAAGCCGCCGAGACGGTTGATCAGGTTGCCGAACAGCAGCCGCGCGCCGATGAAGCTGGCGCCGAACAGGCTCAGGCACAACACCGCGTTGTCCCAGTGCCGGGTGGCGTAATACAGGGTGATGAAGGTGGCGATGGTGCCGAAGCCGATCGAGCCCAGCGCCAGACCGCAACCGTGCGGGAACACCCGGCCGAGCACATGCATGAACGGCAGACGCTCACCGGCGACAATCGGCGCGGCAGTTTTCGGCCATGCCAGCAGCAGGCCCAGCGCTGCCAGCAGGATGATGCTGACCCCCATGCTCCACAGGCCCAACTGGCCGACCAGCCACACGCCGAATGGCGCACCGACTGCCAGCGCGCCGTAACTGGCGATGCCGTTCCACGAAATCACTTTGGCGGTGTTCGCCGCGCCAACGCGGCCGATGCCCCAGCCGATCGAACCGGAGCCGACCAGGCTTTCCGCGCTGCCCAGCACCAGCCGGCCGATCAACAGGCTGGTCAGGCTGAGCATCGGCAGGTTCGGTGTCCAGGCCGAAATCAGCATGAACACACCGCTCAAGCCACACCCGGCCAGACCGATCATCACCGCGCGTTTGCTGCCCTGGTTGTCGATGATCTTGCCGGCGTACGGACGGCTGAGCAGGGTGGCGAGGTATTGCACACTGATCACCAGCCCGGCGATCACCGCGCCGAAACCGAGGTCGCTGTGGACATAGCCCGGCAACACCGCGAGCGGAATGCCGATGTTCAGATAGCCGATAAAGGTGAAGAGGACGATGGAAACGACTTGCAGCGTGACCGCCAGGGGACGCTGGGGTTCTGACATAGAGGACGACATGAGTAACGATCCACGGCAAAGCAGGATTAGATAGGCTGCTTATGATACCGGCGCGAACGAGTCAGGGGCTGGGAAAAGTAAAACTATTTGCCGGGAGGGTGGCTTCAGGGTTTGGCCGGGGCGACCAGTTGTGTAGTGACCAGTGCAGCGAGGGCGTTTTCTTCGCTGCCGAAACGGGCGAGCAGGGCGGCCTGTTTTTCCGGGGAGAGACGGTTCCAGATCTCGATCATTTTCTCGGTGGCGCCGATCAGCACGGCAGCTTGGCTTTCGGAGAATTCGTCGGTCATGGCGGGCTCGGTTTCAGGCAGTGTGGAAAGCGCATCTTAGCGCTTTCCACACGGTCTGTACGGCGGGGTTTTACTCTTCGCTGTCAGCCTGGCGGCTCTCAACGGCTTCTTTCGGCTCGGGCTGTTGGGCGCCGGCTTGTTGCGTGGTCGTCTGCTCAGGTACGTGCAGGCTTGGGAAGGGGAGATTAGGAATCTCGTGCATGGTTGCGCTCCTCGCTAAGTCTGTTGATAGATCTGGTAGATCCGCGCTTCTTGAAAGCCTGCGCAGGATACAGCAGGAAAAATGACAATTAAGCTTTTAATTGAAAATAATGCGACAGATGGCCGCAGGGGGGGATCACCGCGAAACAAATGTAGGAGCTGCCGCAGGCTGCGATCTTTTGACTTTGATTTTAAAAACCAAGATCAAAAGATCGCAGCCTTCGGCAGCTCCTACAGGGGGATTGCGGTGTTACTTGCTGACGTCGGCGATGGCCTGTGCCAGCAGCGCCAGACGCGTTGCATCAATCCCGGCGACGTTGGCCCGGCCCGAGCTGACCATGTACACGCTGTGATGCTCACGCAGTTGTTTCACCTGCTCCGGCGACAGCCCGGTGTAGGAGAACATGCCGCGTTGCACGCCAATGTGCGCAAAGCGCTCGCGCAAACCGTGCGGTTCCAGTGCTTCGACCAGACCACTGCGCAACTGGGCGATGCGCAGGCGCATGGCTTCCACTTCGTCGGCCCAGCGGGCTTTCAGCTCCGGGTCGGCGAGGATGGTCGCGACTACGGCCGCACCGTGATCCGGTGGCGTCGACCACAGGTTGCGGGCGATGTTGGCCAGTTGGCTGCGGATGTCGATCAGCTTGTCGGCGGTTTTCGCGCAGACGATCAGCGCACCGGTGCGGTCGCGGTACAGGCCGAAGTTCTTCGAGCAGGAACTGGTGATCAGCAGCTCAGGCACCTCGGCGGCGAACAATCGGGTCGACCATGCGTCCTGCTCCAGCCCGTCGCCAAAGCCCTGATAGGCAAAGTCGATCAGCGGCAGCAGGTCACGGCGGCGCACGACGTCGAGTACGCTCTGCCAGTCGTCGTGACTCAGGTCAAAACCGGTCGGGTTGTGGCAGCACGCATGCAGCAGCACCACGTCGCCTTGCGGCACTTCGTTGAGCACGGCGAGCATCGCATCGACGTCGAGGCGGTTATCGCTGCCCACGTACGGGTAGTGACTGACCTTGACCCCGGCCGCGGCGAAAATCGTTTCGTGGATCGGCCAGGTCGGGTTGCTCAGCCATACGCCCTTGCCCGGCAGGCACTGGGCGATGAAGTCGGCCGCCAGGCGCAGGGCACCGGTGCCGCCCGGGGTCTGGGTGGCACCGGCGCGCTGTTCGGCGATCAACCTGGAGTCGGCGCCAAGCACCAGCTCATTGATGACTTTGCCGAACAGCGGGTTGCCGTGGCCGCCGATGTAGGTCTTGGTGTCCTGGCTTTCGACCAGTCGCGCCTCAGCGATTTTCACCGCTTCGGGGATCGGCGTCAGGCCCTGGGCATCCTTGTAGACGCCAACGCCGAGGTCGAACTTGCGCGGGTTGCTGTCCTGCGCATAGGCCTCCATCAAACCGAGGATCGGGTCGCCGGGTACCCGGCCGATGGCGTCAAAGTGCATTACTTGCGTCCTTCTGCGGTCTTGGCCACTTCGTCAGTGCGCGCGGCCATGATGAAGTCGTTGCGGTGCAAGCCCTTGATCGAATGGCTCCACCAGGTCACGGTGACTTTGCCCCATTCGGTCAGCAGGCCCGGGTGGTGACCTTCGGCCTCGGAGATCTCGCCGACGGCGTTGGTGAAGGCCAGCGCGTGCTTGAAGTTCTTGAACAGGAAGACCTTCTCCAGCTGCATGATGCTGTCGCGCACTTCGATGTTCCAGTCCGGGATCTGCTTGATCAGGATCGGCAGTTCTTCGTCGCTGACTTGTGGTGCATCGGCACGGCAGGCTTCGCAGTGGGCTTGGTTCAAAGTGGACATGGTGTGATTCCTGAAATCGAGTGTGTTTTTTTTATAGAAGCTATCGGCCCGTCAATGCCGTCACGCTAAACCAAAGTGGCGGCGACTGACAGACTCAATTGTCAGCAAAAGTCGCGGTTCACGCGGCTTTTGGTTTTGGCGGAAACTTCGGCGAGTGCAACCCCAGCTGCATGCCTTGGCGAACCATGGCCATGATGTCTTCATGGGCGACGTCGAACAGGCGCTTGAGGTTCGGCAGGACAAAGTACAGCGGCTGCAGAATGTCGATGCGATACGGCGTGCGCATGGCTTCCAGCGGATCGAAGGCCTGATGCTCGGGTTCGTCCGACAGCGAGTAAACAGTCTCTTTCGGCGAGGACAGGATGCCGCCGCCGTAGATGCGTTTGCCTTGCGGGGTGTCGACCAGACCGAACTCGATGGTCATCCAGTACAGGCGCGCCAGATACACGCGCTCTTCCTTGGTCGCCTGCAGGCCGAGCTTGCCGTAGGTGTGGGTGAATTCGGCGAACCACGGGTTGGTCAGCAGCGGGCAGTGACCGAAGATCTCGTGGAAAATGTCCGGCTCTTGCAGGTAGTCCAGTTCTTCACGGGTACGAATGAACGTGGCCACCGGAAACTGTTTGCTGGCGAGCAATTCGAAGAAGGTCTGGAAGGGGATCAGTGCCGGGACGCGGGCAACCTGCCAACCGGTGGTCTCACCGAGCACCTTGTTGATCTCGCCGAGCTGCGGAATGCGGTCGTGGGGCAGACCGAGTTTTTCGATACCGTCCAGGTATTCCTGGCACGCGCGACCTTCGATCACTTTCAGCTGGCGGGTGATCAGCGTGTTCCACACCGCATGTTCTTCGGCGGGGTAGTCGATAAAACCTTGCGCATCGGGCTCGCGGGCCACGTATTGCGTCTGCTTCATACTGCTCTCCTGCTAGGGGAATTCGTTCTTGTTATGTCCAGCGATGGGCTCAGGATTACCCGAGAGTGCGGTGGGATGCAGCAGGTTGAGCGCATTCTTTGTAGGAACAATCGCTGTATTTCGTAAATAAATCGTTACGCTTTGGCCGGTATCTCGCATTTGCGGTGATTTGCGGGTTTGAAATGGGCTGTGGCTGTCACATAATCTTGACAACTATCTGCGCGCCTCGACAGAAAAGTGAGACCAAAGCGCGCCACGAAATCCTGTGGGAGCGGGCTTGCTCGCGAAAGCGGTGTGTCAGCTGAATGAATGGCGACTGACACACCGTCTTCGCGAGCAAGCCCGCTCCCACAGGGATTGTGTTTAACCCCCATCCTCGTCGGGCCTCTACATATGCGTATCAAAGTCCACTGCCAGAACCGCATCGGCATCCTGCGCGACATCCTCAACTTGTTGGTGGAGTACGGGATCAACGTCGCGCGCGGCGAGGTCGGCGGTGAGCACGGCAACGCGATCTATCTGCATTGTCCGAACCTGATCAACATCCAGTTCCAGGCGCTGCGGCCGAAGTTCGAGGCGATTGCCGGGGTGTTTGGGGTCAAGCGCGTCGGGCTGATGCCCAGCGAGCGTCGGCACATGGAGTTGAACGCGTTGCTCGGCGCGCTGGAATTCCCGGTGCTGTCGATCGACATGGGCGGCTCGATCGTCGCCGCCAACCGCGCGGCGGCGCAGTTGCTCGGGGTGCGCGTGGATGAGGTGCCGGGGATTCCGTTGTCGCGCTATGCCGAGGATTTCGACCTGCCGGAACTGGTGCGTGCTAACAAGTCGCGAATCAACGGGATGCGGGTCAAGGTCAAGGGCGACATCTTTCTCGCCGACATCGCGCCGCTGCAATCGGAGCACGACGACAGCGAAGCCATGGCCGGTGCGGTGCTGACCCTGCACCGCGCCGACCGCGTTGGTGAGCGCATCTATAACGTGCGCAAACAGGAGCTGCGTGGCTTCGACAGTATCTTCCAGAGTTCGAAAGTCATGGCGGCGGTGGTGCGTGAGGCCCGGCGCATGGCGCCGCTGGATGCGCCGCTTTTGATCGAAGGCGAAACCGGCACCGGCAAAGAACTGCTCGCTCGTGCCTGTCACCTCGCCAGTCCGCGCGGGCAGTCGCCGCTGATGGCGCTCAATTGCGCGGGGCTGCCGGAGTCCATGGCCGAGACCGAGCTGTTCGGCTATGGCCCCGGCGCGTTCGAAGGTGCGCGCGCCGAAGGCAAGCTCGGCCTGTTGGAGCTGACGGCGGGTGGCACGTTGTTCCTCGATGGTGTCGGTGAGATGAGCCCGCGCTTGCAGGTGAAGTTGCTGCGCTTTCTGCAGGATGGCTGCTTCCGCCGGGTCGGCAGTGATGAAGAGGTGTATCTGGACGTGCGAGTGATCTGCGCGACCCAGGTCGACTTGTCCGAATTGTGCGCGCGCGGCGAGTTTCGTCAGGATCTGTATCACCGCTTGAACGTGCTGTCGCTGCACATCCCGCCGCTGCGCGAATGCCTCGACGGTTTGACCCCGCTGGTCGAACATTTCCTCGATCAGGCCAGCCGCCAGATCGGTTGCTCGCTGCCGAAACTGGCGCCGGCAGCGATGGATCGGCTCAGCCATTACCATTGGCCGGGCAACGTGCGTCAGCTGGAAAACGTGCTGTTTCAGGCGGTTTCACTGTGCGAGGGCGGCACGGTCAAGGTCGAACACATCCGCTTGCCGGATTACGGCGTGCGTCAGCCGCTTGGCGATTTCTCGCTGGAGGGTGGGCTGGACGAGATCGTCGGGCGCTTCGAGAAAGCGGTGCTGGAGCGCCTGTATTCCGAGCACCCGAGCAGTCGGCAACTGGGCAAGCGGCTGGGGGTGTCGCATACCACCATCGCTAATAAGCTGCGTGAGTATGAGGTCGGTAAAGATTCTGAAGCTTAAGATCAAAAGATCGCAGCGTGCCGCAGCTCCTACAGGGGGGGCATTTCAATGTAGGAGCTGCCGAAGGCTGCGATCTTTTGATCCTTTGCCGCCAAGCGGCATAACACCGCCGGTTTTTCGACTTCGATACATTTCCAGTTCTCCCGCAAAACCCCTCAAGTCCTTTGTTTACCGGGCCGCAAGCCGCCAGAAAAAAGTTGGTCTGCAAATTGCTTATGGCTCAGCAGTACAGCGGTGGGCGGCAAACGTCCGGCATGCAGAGGAAAGAGTGTGGACAAGTACCTTTATGTGGCAATGACCGGCGCCAGTCAGAACGCACTGGCGCAAAAGGCCCATGCCAACAACCTGGCGAACATCTCCACCAATGGTTTTCAGCGCGACCTGGAGCAGGCGCGTTCGATGCCGGTGTTCGGTGACAGCTTTCCGGCGCGTGCGTTTGCCATGAGCGAGCGGCCCGCCACTGATTTCACCGCCGGTTCGCTGGTGCAGACCGGGCGTGACCTCGACGTGGCCGTAACCGGCAACGGTTTTATCGCCGTGCAGAACCCCAACGGCGGCGAAAGTTACGTGCGCACCGGCAGCCTCAACATCGACGCCCTCGGCGTATTGCGCGCCGGCAACGGCATGCCGGTATTGGGCAATGGCGGGCCGATCGCCGTGCCGCCGGAGCAGCAGGTCGAAGTCGGCGAAGACGGCACCATCAGTATTCGTGCGATGGGCGAAGGCCCGCGCGTCATGGCGGAAGTCGACCGGATCAAACTGGTCAACCCGGACATCAAGAACCTCAACAAAGGCCTCGATGGCTCGATCTACACCAAGGACGGCCAGCCTGCGCCGGCCGATGCCAACGTCAAACTGGTGTCGGGTTTCCTTGAGTCGAGCAACGTCAATGCCGTGGAAGAAATGACCTCGGTGCTGGCCCTGGCCAAGCAGTTCGAGTTGCACGTCAAGATGATGAACACCGCCAAAGACGACGACCAGGCCATGGCTCGGGTCTTGCAGATCAGCAAATTATCAGAACGTCTCGCCGTAAAACAGGCGCACGAGGAGAATCGAATGCTACCTGCTCTATGGGTTGCCAAAACCGGACTGACCGCCCAGGACACCAACCTGACC
>NZ_JBIUVO010000002.1:212517-305586 GCF_044742995.1 Pseudomonas sp. NPDC087803 | reverse complement strand
AAACAAACACCATAACAAAACTTCATACATCAAAATAGTAAACAAAACTGATATAAACAACTATAATAAGAAACCATGGGCCATCGAGCCGACCGCCATCGTCATCCACGACACCTTCGACAAGTTCGGCAACCCGATCGAACTGTCGCCGCGCAACGTGCTGAAAAAAGTCCTGCAGCTGTACACCGACAAGGGCTGGAAGCCGATCGTGGCGCCGGAAATGGAGTTTTACCTGACCCAGCGCTGCGAAGACCCGGACCTGCCACTCAAGGCACCGCTCGGACGTTCCGGCCGCGCCGAAAGCGGTCGGCAGTCGTTCTCTATCGACGCCGCTAACGAATTCGATCCGCTGTTCGAAGACGTCTACGACTGGTGCGAACTGCAAGGTCTGGATCTGGACACACTGATCCACGAAGACGGCCCGGCGCAGATGGAAATCAACTTCCGCCACGGCGACGCACTGGATCTGGCCGACCAGATCACCGTGTTCAAACGCACCCTGCGTGAAGCCGCGCTCAAGCACAACGTCACCGCCACGTTCATGGCCAAGCCGATTGGCGACGAGCCCGGCAGCGCCATGCACCTGCACCAGAGCGTGGTGGAGATCGCCACCGGCAAGCCGATCTTCGCCGATGCCGACGGCAAGATGAGCGAGCTGTTCCGCCATCACATTGGCGGTCTGCAGAAGTACATCCCGAAGGTGCTGCCGATGTTCGCGCCGAACGTCAACTCGTTCCGCCGCTTCCTGCCGGACACCTCGGCACCGGTCAACGTCGAGTGGGGTGAAGAAAACCGCACCGTCGGGCTGCGTGTACCGACCTCCGGGCCGGAATCCATGCGCGTGGAAAACCGCCTGCCGGGCGCCGACGCCAACCCGTATCTGGCGATCGCCGCGAGCCTGCTGTGTGGCTACATCGGCATGGTCGAAGGCATCGAGCCGAGCGCCGCTGTCGAAGGCCGCGCCTACGAACGCCGCAATCTGCGCCTGCCGATCACCATCGAAGACGCGCTGACGCAAATGGAAGAGTGCGACACCGTTGCCAAATACCTGGGCAACAAGTTCGTACGCGGCTATGTCGCGGTCAAACGCGCCGAGCATGAAAACTTCAAGCGTGTGATCAGCTCCTGGGAACGCGAGTTCCTGCTGCTCAGCGTCTGATCCACCTACAGAGCCCCTTCACCTCTATGGAATGGGCTTTTGTGGGAGGGGGCTTGCTCCCGAAAGCGGTGGGTCAGTCATCAGTAATGTTGAATGTGCCGGCCTCTTCGGGAGCAAGCCCCCTCCCACAAACAGCACTGGTCCCACAGAGGAACAATGATCCATCTGAAAATCCAGAACCACCTGAAAACTCCAATAACTCCAAGAGGTGTCGATATGCGTCTATTGAAATCCATGGTTCCCGCCGCGCTGGCGCTGTTGTGCAGCACCGCCGCCCTGGCCCAGCCACAGGTCAGCGTCTACAACTGGACCGACTACATCGGTGAAACCACCCTCGCCGATTTCCAGGCCAAGACCGGGATCAAGGTGATCTACGACGTTTTCGACTCCAACGAAACCCTGGAAGGCAAACTGCTCGCTGGCCGCACCGGCTACGACGTGGTTGTGCCGTCCAACCACTTTCTCGCCCGTCAGGTGAAGGCCGGCGCGTTCCTCAAACTGGATCGCGAGCAGTTGCCGAACTGGAAAAACCTTGACCCGAAACTGCTCGCGCTGCTTGAGAAGAACGACCCGCAAAACGCCCACTCGGTGCCGTATCTGTGGGGCACCAACGGCATCGGCTACAACGTCGACAAGGTCAAGCAAGTGCTGGGCATCGATCACATCGATTCCTGGGCCGTGCTGTTCGAGCCGGAAAACATCAAGAAGCTGTCGCAGTGCGGCGTGTCGATGATGGACTCGGCCGACGAAGTGTTCCCGGCGATCCTCAACTACATGGGCATGGACCCACGCAGCGAGAACCCGGAAGACTTCAAGAAGGCTGAAGCCAAACTGCTGAGCATCCGTCCGTACATCACCTATTTCCATTCCTCGAAATACGTGTCCGACCTGGCCAATGGCGACATTTGCGTAGCCTTCGGTTACTCCGGTGACGTATTCCAGGCGGCCAACCGCGCCAAGGAAGCCAAGAACGGGGTGAACATCGCTTACGCGATCCCGAAGGAAGGCGCCAACCTGTGGTTCGACCTGCTGGCGATTCCGGCCGACGCCGCCAATGCCAAAGAAGCCCACGCCTTCATCAATTACCTGCTCGATCCGCAGGTGATCGCCAAAGTCAGCGCCTCGGTCGGTTACGCCAACCCGAACCCGCCGGCCAAGCAGTTCATGGACGTGGCACTGGTGAGCAATCCAGAGGTTTACCCACCGCAGGAAGTCCTCGACAAACTGTATATTTCCACCACCCCGCCCCAGTCGATCATGCGTCTGATGACCCGGTCCTGGAGCAAAGTGAAGTCGAACAAATGAATCAGTACAGCAAAGAACACGCCCGCTCCTATTACGCTGCTTCGGCCCGGGCCAGCACGCCCCGGCCGGCACTCGATGGTGACCTCACCGCCGATGTCTGCGTGATCGGCGGCGGGTTCACCGGGGTCAATACCGCCATCGAGTTGGCGCAGCGCGGTCTGTCGGTGGTGTTGATCGAAGCCCGGCGCATCGGCTGGGGTGCCAGCGGGCGTAATGGCGGTCAGCTGATTCGCGGCATCGGCCATGAGGTCGAAGGGTTTGCCCGCTACGTCGGCAACGAAGGCGTACGTTATCTGCAACGTGCCGGGATCGACTCGGTGGAACTGGTGCGCCAGCGCATCACCGAGAATGAAATCGAGTGCGACCTGCGCTGGGGCTTCTGCGAACTGGCGAATACCCCGGCGCAGTTCGCCGCATTCAAGGACGAACAGGTCAGCCTCAACGAACTCAACTATCAACACTCGACCCGCCTGGTCGGCCCGGAGCTGATCCGTGAGCAAGTGGTCAACGCTGACGGCTATGCCGGAGGTTTGATCGACATGGGCTCCGGCCATCTGCACCCGTTGGATCTGGTGCAGGGCGAAGCGCGTCTGGCGGCGTCCCTCGGGGTGCGCATCTTCGAGCAAAGCCCGGTGCAGCAGATCGTTCATGGCGAAACCGTTGAAGTGCGCTGCGCCAGCGGCAGCGTCCGCGCCGGCAGTCTGGTGCTCGGTTGCAACGCGCACCTGGATGATCTCGAACAGCAACTCAGTGGCAAGGTGCTGCCCGCCGGCAGTTACATCATCGCTACCGAATCGCTGTCCGAAGCCCGCGCCGCACAACTGATCCCGCACAACCTCGCGTTGTGCGACCAGAAAGTCGGCCTCGATTACTACCGGCTCTCGGCGGACCGACGCCTATTGTTCGGCGGCGCCTGTCACTATTCCGGCCGTGATCCGGCGGACATCGCCGCCTACATGCGGCCGAAGATGCTCAAGGTCTTCCCGCAACTGGCGGACGTGCGCATCGACTATCAATGGGGCGGCAAGATCGGCATCACCGCCAATCGCTTCCCGCAGGTCGGCCGGCTCAAGCAGCAGCCAAACGTGTTCTACGCTCAGGGTTATTCCGGTCACGGCCTCAACGTCACCCACTGGTGCGCCAAGTTGCTGGGCGAAGCGATTCACGCCGGCCACAGTCAGGGCATGGACGTGTTCAGCGCCGTGCCGCACATGACCTTCCCCGGCGGCCCGGCCCTGCGCTCGCCACTGCTGGCACTGGGCATGTTCTGGTACCGCCTGCGCGAACTTGTCGGCTGAACGCATCCCGTGTAGGAGCTGCCGCAGGCTGCGATCTTTTGATCTTTAAAATCAAGAGATCGCAGCCTGCGGCAGCTCCTACACGTAGTCATCTCCTCGCTTATTTGCTCTATCGCCAAGCACTTCTATATTGATGAAGTGCTTTTGCGTTCCTGACGCTCAGCATCCACCCAACCGAGGAAGACATGGATGAAGTCGTCAGCCGTCGATGAGCCACGAGCACCGGGCCAAGCGCCGATCAAGACGCGTCGCTTCAGTATTTCACTGGTGTGGATCGTGCCGATCGTCGCGGTGCTGGTCGGTATTTCGCTGGTGGTGCACAACTTGCTGCAGGAAGGCCCGAGCATCGTCGTCAACTTCAAGACCGGCAGCGGCCTGACCGCCAACAAGACCGAGGTCAAGTACCGCAACGTGGTCATCGGTCAAGTGACTGACGTCGAGTTGAGCGGCGATCAGAAGAGCGTCGACGCCACCATCAAGCTCTCCAAGCAGGCCGAAACCTTTACCCGCGAAGACTCACACTTCTGGGTCGTGCGCCCGCGCATCGGCGCCGGTGGCGTTTCGGGCATCGACACCCTGCTCTCCGGCGACTACATCGGTGCCGATATCGGGCAATCCGACAGCCGCGCCAAACACTTCAAAGGCCTGGAGAACCCGCCGCCGATCACTTACGGCGAGCCGGGCAAGCGCTTCATGCTGCATGCGCCGGATCTCGGCTCACTGGATATCGGTTCGCCGGTTTATTACCGCAAGATTCCGGTCGGCCAGGTCGTCACCTACACCCTCAATCCCGAGGGCAAGGGCGTGGACATCGAGGTGTTCATTCATTCGCCGAACGATGCGTTTGTCACCGAAAACACTCGGTTCTGGAACGCCAGCGGCATCGACATCAATGTCGGCGCCAACGGCTTTGCGGTGAAGACTGAATCGCTGTCGACCATGCTGGTCGGCGGCATTGCCTTCCGTGCGCCGGATTACAGCCCCAACGACGTGGCCGCGTCCGACGACAAGGACTTCGAGCTGTTCGCCGATCAGCAAACCGCCCTCGCCCCGCCCAACGGCAAGGCGCAATACATGGTGCTGCGTTTCGACCAGTCGCTACGCGGGCTCAAAGTCGACGCCCCGGTGGAATTTCTCGGCATGGAGATCGGCCGGGTCGTCGGAATCAACCTCGACTTCGACGCAAAGAAACGCAGCTTCCCGCTTAACGTCGGCATCGTCATTTACCCGCAGCGCCTCGGTCAGGCTTACAAAAAAATGCTCACCGAATTCAAGCACGATCCCAACGACGAAGCCGCCGGCATTCGCCTGCTCGGCACCTTCGTCGATAACGGTTTGCGCGCCCAGGCGCGCAGCGGCAACCTGCTGACCGGGCAACTGTACATTGCGCTGGATTTCTTCCCGAAAGCCGAGAAAGTCGCGTTCGACGCCACGGCCCGGCCGGTGGTCTTGCCAACCGTGCCCGGTAGCCTCGAACAGTTGCAGGAAAAACTCGAAGCGGTGGTCGACAAGCTCAACAAACTGCCGGTCGAACGGATTGCCGGCAACCTCGACAGCAACCTCGTGGAGCTGCGTAAAGGACTGCAACAGTTCAACGCGAAAACCCTGCCGAGCGTGCAGACCACCCTGGCCGACGTCAGCAAGACCTTGCAGTCCGCCAGCTCGACGCTGGCCGAAGATTCGCCGCAGCGCGAGAAACTTACCGAGACCCTGGATGAGCTCGGGCGCATGTCGCGGTCGCTGCGGGAGCTGTCGGATTATCTCGGTCGCCATCCGGAATCGCTGATTCGCGGTCGTCCCGACAACGCCGCGCCGCTGGATCTGAAAGGGCCGCCACGCAATTGAGCACAGGAGCTACCCCATGGCTGTACCGCTGAAGATCACCGTGCTCGCTGCGTGCATGCTGCTTGGCGCCTGCCGCAGCGAGCCGATCAGCTTTCATACCCTGACGCCGGTACAACTGCCGACGTCCCGCGCCGGTACGCAGATTCCCATCGAGGGGATCAGCGTGCCGCCGCAAGTCGACCGCCCGCAAATCGTCATCCGTCAGGGCAACAATGGCCTGGCGATTCTGGAAACCCAGTGGTGGGGGGCGAGTCTGGCGGATGAGTTGCGCAGTGCCTTGAACGATCAACTGAGCAATACCGGCACTCGCGGCAATGTCTCGGTGCGCATTGATGTGCAGCGTTTCGACTCGATTCCCGGACAATACGGGCTGATCGACGTCAAATGGCGCCTGCGCCCCAGCGGTGCGGCGGACAATGCTCTGCTGACCTGCCATTCAACCTTGCAAACAGCATCCGGCCCAAGCATCGACGAACTGGTGGCCGCGCAACAGAACAACGTCAAACGCCTGGCTGCCCTGATCAATCAGGCGGCGGGCAATTCTCGCACCTGCCCGGCGGCATCCTGAGCCGCCGCCAGCGTAACGGTGAAACGGCAGCCGTTGGGTTCGCGGGTCACCAACTGAACCTGCCAGTGCTGGTGGCTGCAGATCCGCTGCACCAGCGACAGTCCCAACCCCAGCCCTTCACCGCGCTGCTCATCGCCGCGCACGAAGGGCTGGAACATCGCGTGGCGTTTCTCTTCCGGAATACCGATGCCGCTGTCCTCGACCACGAAACCGTCCTTGAGCAGGACCAACCTTACAAAACCCTGATCGGTGTAGTGCCAGGCATTGCGCAACAGATTGCCCATCACCGACTGCAGAAACGTCAGGTCATAACGCTCGATGCCCGCCAGTTGCGGTTCGTAGATGAACTCCAAGCCTTTTTCACGAATCAGTCGCCCCCAGATTTCCACCTGGGCGTCGGCAATGGATTTGAGTGTGCAGGTGGATTCGGTGCCAAGCTCTTGCGGCTTGCGCGCCAGCATCAAAAAGGTCTCAACCAGTTGGCGCATTTCGGCGCTGGCCCGGGCAATGCGTTTGACCTGCTGGGTGGAGCGCGGATCCAGCGAAGGGTTGGCCAGCAACAGCTCACAGGAGCTGGCCAGAACCATCAACGGCGTGCGCAGTTCATGACTGACGTCGCTGGTGAAGAGCTTTTCCCGGTTCAGGGTCTCGCGTAACCGGCCCAGGGTCTGGTCAAAAGACAGAGCCAATTCCCCCACTTCATCATCGGCGTAATCCGGATGCAGCGCCGGCGCCAGCGCGATCAACTGATCACGATGACGCACCTGCCCCGCCAGGCGAATCACCGGTGCCATGACCTGCCGCGCCAGCAGCCGGCCAAGCGCGACGGCTAACATGACGCTGAGGATGAACCCGACAATCACCACGATGAACAACACGTGCTCGCGCTGTTCAAAGCTTTCCTGATTGCGCAGCAGCACGTATTTGCGTCCGCCGACCGCCTCGACCATCGCGTAGAAGTCATCACCGTTGAACGTGATCTCCTGATAGCCGATTGGCAGTCCGGCCAGTTGTGGCGTCAGTGCCATCGGCCCCGGACCGTTCTCGAAAAAAAACAGTTCGCTCTTTTCCGGCTCGTGGCGCCACTGGTTGATGTCGTCCATCGCCAGCAAACGGCGCAGCCCACCGCTGAGGGACGTCATGGTCAACCTGTGCTCGACGACATGCACCGTCGCCACAATGCCCATCGCGAAGACACCAGCCACCACCGCGCTCATCAAGGCGAACACAATCACAATTCGATTGGCGAGGCTTTGCTTGAGGTCCATCCGGATCAATCACTCCAGTATTGATGTCAGGGCTGCCACGGACAGCGCCGCGACGCTGGCCAACGGTCGCAGCTTCGCCTCACCCGGCGCTGTTGTTAAGTGCCTCGAACAAACAAAACGACTATTTGAGTTTATTTATCAAATAGCGTTTTCCGCTAATACCTGCACTTCTCTCGCAAATTTTTCACATGTTCTTCACTGCTCCGCCACGACTCTGAACGTAGTGTTCAGCAGCCATTCAAGATGACCACCGTAAAGTAACTAACCTCCTCGAGCTTACGTTGCACTGCGCGTGTACTGAGTGGTACTCGGGACTGACAAGAGGCAACGTCGTGGTTGAATTAGTACACATACAATCAGCATCCAAGAGATCGTACCTCTCTCGTCCACGGGCCTGGGCAGCCATTGCTGTCGGCATGTTGGTGATCATTTTGCTTTGTGGCTTCGTCTGGCTGCAGCGTTCGCCGAGCAACCTGCGTTACGTCAGCGCGTCTGCGACTCAGGAATGGTTGAAAGCCTGGCAAGCCGGTGAGGTCGTTGCTCTGGTGCGCCACACCGAACGGTGTGACCGCTCGAGCAACATTTGTCTGGGGCCGGAGGATGGGATCACCCAGTCCGGCGGTCTCGCTGCAGCCGCCGTCGGTCTGGCTTTCACGCAGTTGGGGATGCAACAGACCCAGGTGTTCACCAGCCCGCTGACACGGACTGCACAAACGGCTCATTACATGTTCGGTCGCGACGCAGTGGCGGCAGAATGGCTGGAAACCTGTGGCCCGACGATGCGCGATGAGTTGGTGGCGCACAAGACTCCGGGGCAGAACATGATCCTGGTGACCCACAGCGGTTGCATCGCCGACTTCGAAAGGCAAACCGGTTACCCCCGTGCTGTTGCCGCCGCCTATGGCAGCGCTGTCTTATCCCGGATAGATGCGCAAGGCCAACTTGAAGTAATCGGCATCATGAATCCCGAAGGTTGGCAACGATTGAACAAGTAATCATCGGAATTAAATACGCAACGCCACGCTATTGTTCAGCCAGTGCTCTAACCCGCCGCATTGGCGCTTCAAAGTTTGTAATAAGAGATGTTTTTTACTTTCAAAAACTGGACATGTTCTGTTTTAGCGCTTGTCTTTGTGGAGAGAACTTGAAGCTGGAAGCTCTCCGTTCTCTGAATACAGAACACGCCCATCGGCGTGCTCGCCTCTGCATTCATTAACCCAGTGCCGTGCCTGCAACGGAAATCGCCAGGCCGCCACTGAAACGCACACTTTGTACTGCACCAAGGTCCAGTCATGACGTCTGAGAACAAACCGCTGCACCATGCGGCGTTGAATTTGCCGCACCTCCAGCAGAGTACCTGGATCGAGCGTTTTGCGATCCCCGGGCTGGTGCTGGCGTTCGTGGTGTTTTATCTGCTGCCGCTGATGACTCACGGCCTGTGGATTCCCGATGAAACCCGTTATGGCCAGATCAGCCAGGAAATGCTGCAGAGCGGCAACTGGGTGGCGCCGCACTTCATGGGCATCCGCTACTTTGAAAAACCGATTGCCGGCTACTGGATGATCGCCATCGGCCAGGCCATTTTCGGTGAAAACCTGTTCGGCGTACGCATCGCCTCGGCGCTCAGCACCGGCATAAGCGTGTGGCTGGCCTATCTGCTGGCCCGGCGCCTGTGGAACAACCCGCGAATCAGCGCAGCCTGCGCCCTTCTATATATGAGCTTCGGCCTGATCGCAGGGCAAGCCGGCTACGCCAACCTTGATCCGCAGTTCACCTTGTGGGTCAACCTCAGCCTGGTGGCGATCTGGTTTGCCATCGACAGCACCACCCCGCGCGCGCGCCTGGGCGGCTGGGCATTGCTGGGATTCGCTTGTGGCATGGGCTTGATGACCAAAGGTTTCCTTGCCCTGATGCTGCCGGTGCTGATCGCCCTGCCCTACATGATCTGGCAGCGGCGCTTCGGCGAACTGGTACGTTATGGGCTAGTTGCTGTTGCGGTGGCCGCACTGGTCAGCGTGCCATGGGCACTGGCCGTGCATTACCGTGAACCGGACTTCTGGCGGTTCTTCTTCTGGCACGAACACATCCGCCGCTTTGCCGCCGGTGAAGACGCACAGCACGCGCGGCCATGGTGGTTCTACCTGCCGCTGCTGTTCGCCTCCACCTTGCCATGGGCCCTGCTGTTGCCTTCGACACTGTTGCGCACCTGGCGCGAAAAGCGTGACCCGAAAATCGGTTTTCTGGCCTTGTGGTTTGTTCTGCCGCTGGCATTTTTCAGCGCGAGCAGCGGCAAACTGCCGACCTACATCATGCCGTGCCTGCTGCCGTTGGCCCTGTTGATGGGCCACACGCTGATGAACTGGATAGCCGACCAGAACGGTCGCGTCTTGCGGATCAACGGCGTGGTCAACGTGGTGCTGGCCATTACCGCTCTGGTCGCGCTGATCTATCTGCAAGCGACCCGCGAAATTTACGAACACACCGAAATGTTCAGCCTGTCGCTGGGCTATATCGTGCTGCTCGGCTGGCTGATTGCCGGTTCGCTGCAGACATTGCGTCCACTGACGCTGTGGGCGATGCCGGCGCTGGGCATCGGCCTGCTCGTCGCGCTGCTGCCAGCGGCGATGCCGGCGACCATCGTCAACAGCAAGATGCCGGATCAGTTCATTGCCGAACATCAGCAGGAACTCAGCCAGACCAGCTCTTTGCTGAGCAACGACCTGGGCGCGGCTTCTGCGTTGTCATGGCGCTTGCGTCGCCCGCAAGTCGACCTGTTCAACACCGTTGGCGAGCTCAAGTACGGCCTCGATGACCCGGCCATGGCTTCACGCAAGGTCAGCCTCGAAGGTGTTGGCCAATGGATGACCGAAGCGCGGAAAAAAGGCTCGGTGGGCGTGGTGATGCGAGTCAACAGCACATCGGACGCGCAACAACTTGAACTGCTGCCAATAGACGGCAAGCACTACCGCCGTGGCCAAATCGAAATCCTCATCTTCAGTCAGAGCCAGCCATGACCCAAACCAGGACTGAACGGAGGCAGTTGCTGCTTCTGCTGGCAGCGACTGCCCTGCTTTTACTGCTCGGTCTGGGCAGTCGTGAGCTATGGGGGCCGGAAACCCGTTGGGCCAACATCGCCTTGCAGATGCTGCAAAGCGGCGACTATTTCGATCCCTATCTCAAGGGCAGCCCCTACTACGACAAGCCGCTGCTGTCGTACTGGCTGATCACCGCCACCTCGTGGTCCACCGGCGGACTGGGGCATTGGTCGTTGCGCCTGTCGTCGGTGATTTCCGCGTGGTTTAGCGTGTGGCTGGTGTACCTGATCGGCGAGCAACTGTTTCGCAAAGGCACCGGGCTGATCGCTGGCTGGATGCTCGCGACCACGTTCTACTTCTTGTTCTGGGCGCGCGTCGCCACCGCCGACATTCTCACTGTCTGCGGTGTGCTCGCGGCCGTCTGGTGGTACTGGCGCGGCCCGGATGACACGCGGTTCTGGCGCTACGTGGTGTTCTTCGGCTTGCTGTCGCTGACCTCGCTGTTCAAGGGCCTGATCGGTTTCATCCTGCCGGGGCTGGTGCTGCTGCCGCACCTGCTCAGCGAACACCGCTGGAAACGTCACCTGAACCTGCGCCTGTTCGGTGCGCTATTGATCGCCGGGGCGTTCTACATGACGCCGTTCCTGTTGTCCCACCTCTACGGTGCGCCCAACTACGAACAAAGTGGTCTGGGCCTGGTGCTGCGCGAAAACGTCGTGCGGTTTTTCCAGCCGTTCGATCAATTCGGGCCGATTTACACCTACTTGATCTACCTGCCGGTCTACACCCTGCCCTGGGCGCCGTCCTGGTTGATCGCCCTGTGGGTCGCGGCGCGCAACTGGAAGCACATCGAGCCGGACACCCGCTGGCTGATTCAAGGGCTCGCGTTGCTGATGCTGTTCTTCACCGCCAGTGGCAGTCGCCGCAGCTATTACGTGTTGCCGCTGGTGCCCTTCGCTCAACTGCTGGGTGCGTGGTGGGTGACCCGGCGCATGGCCGCTCGCAACAGCGCAGGCCGTGGGCTGAAGATCGGCTTCGCGGTCACCACGGTGTTGCTTGCCGTGGTACTGGGTGTGCTTTACCCGTGGACCAACAGCGGCGGCGGTGTTATCCGCTTCGGCGAACAGGTTCGCGAACAGGCCAGTCAGCAGGCACCGTTGAATCAATGGCGCATGGTCATGATCGAGGTCGACAACAAAGTACCGATGTACCTGCAAACCGGCGGTGCACCGTTCTACTACGTGCCGGAAACGATCCAGGAATTCCCGCACAATGGCGACACCGCGACGCTGATCGCCTGGCTGCAACGCACCAGCGGCGAACACTGGGATCCGCAACGGACGATTTTCGTGGCGCAATACCGTTCCGGTGATGCTGTGCCACTTGCTGGCCTGAAGACCGATCATCAGGTCATCACCACCATCCCGACCCGTGGCGAGCAGCTATTCCACGGGCGCGAAGACCAGAGCGTGGCCTACATCCCTCACTCCTGAGCAACGACGTTAAGACAAACGTAGAGAGTCGCGGTAAATTTGAATGGCAATGACAAGTATTAACGGCTTCTTTGACGTTTTTTTCTCATTTGCCACCCTACATTGCCGCGACTCGACACATGCAAATCGTTCGCATTGTTTCCTGCGAGGGTTTGCTCATAACGTCTAAAAACAGGAGCTGCCCGAATGAATACAAGCTTTCCATCCTTCTTCAAGCGCGCATTGCTGGCCACTGCGTTGCTCGGCACCGGGCATGCTGTTGCCGCCGACTCGGTGGGTCTGGTGGTCTACAACGCGCAGCACGAAACCCTGACCAAGGCGTGGGTGGCCGGGTTCACCGAAGAAACCGGGATCCCGGTGACCATTCGCAACGGCGATGACACCGAGATGGGCAACCAACTGGTGCAGGAAGGCGCCGCCTCGCCGGCAGACGTATTCCTCACCGAAAACTCCCCGGCGATGGTGCTGGTGGACAACGCCAAACTGTTCGCCCCGTTAGCACCGACGACGCTGGAACAAGTAGATTCCGCCTACCGCCCGGCCCACGGCAATTGGGTCGGCATCGCCGCCCGTTCGACGGTGTTCGTTTACAACCCGAGCAAGTTGAGCGAAAAAGACCTGCCCAAATCCCTGCTCGATCTCGCCACTCCGGCATGGAAAGGCCGTTGGGCCGCCTCCCCGGCTGGCGCCGACTTCCAGGCAATCGTCGCCGCCGTCCTGCAACAGAAAGGTGAAGCCGCCACATTGGAATGGCTCAAGGGCATGAAGACCAACGCCACGATCTATCGCGGCAACAGCGCGGTACTGAAAGCGGTCAACGCCGGGCAGATCGACAGCGGCGTGATCTATCACTATTACAGCTTCGTCGATCAGTCCAAGACCGGCGAGAACAGCAATAACACCCGCCTGTACTATTTCAAGCATCAGGATCCGGGCGCATTCGTCAGCACCTCCGGCGCCGGCGTGCTGGCCTCGAGCAAACACCTTAAGGACGCGCAGAAGTTCGTCAAATACATCACCAGCAAGGAAGGTCAGGAAGTTCTCGAAACCGGCACCTCGTTCGAATACGCCGTGGGCAAAGACGTGCCGTCCAATCCGAAGCTGACGCCGCTGAAAACCCTCGATGCGCCGAAAGTCGATGCGTCGACCCTCGACAGCAAAAAAGCCGTCGAGCTGATGACCCAGGCCGGATTGCTCTGAGTGATGCGCGAAACCTTGCCTGCATCGGCCGTTGCGACGGCCCCCGCCAGCCTCCCCCACCCTGCCCGCACGCATGCCGGGCGTGGCAGCTCGTGGGTGATGAGCTCGGCGGTGCTGGTGTCATTGGTGTCGCTACTGCCGATTGCGTTCGTGATCGGCGTGGCGTGGTACACCGGTTGGGCGACCATCGAAGCCCTGATCTTTCGCCCACGGGTCGGCGAATTGCTGATCAACACCGTGCTGCTGGTGTTGATCACCCTGCCGCTGTGCATCGTGCTCGGAACCACCCTGGCCTGGCTCACCGAACGCAGCAACCTGCCTGGCCGACGCCTGTGGTCGGTGCTGGCGGTCGCACCGCTGGCCGTGCCGGCGTTCGTCCACAGTTACGCCTGGGTCAGCCTGATTCCGTCGATCCACGGTCTGCCGGCCGGGGTGCTGGTGTCGGTGATCGCCTATTTCCCGTTTCTGTATTTGCCGATTGCTGCGACTTTGCGTCGTCTCGATCCAGCGATTGAAGACGTTGCGCAATCCTTGGGGCTCAAGCCGTGGGCAGTGTTCTTTCGGGTGGTGTTGCCGCAGCTGCGGCTGGCGATCTGCGGAGGGGCCTTGTTGGTCGGTCTGCATTTGCTGGCCGAATACGGCTTGTACGCGATGATCCGTTTCGACACCTTCACCACGGCGATCTTCGATCAGTTCAAATCGACCTTCAACGGCCCGGCCGCCAACATGCTCGCCGGGGTTCTCGCGCTGTGCTGTCTGGCGATGCTCACCGCCGAGTCAGCCGCCCGTGGGCAGGCGCGTTATGCGCGGGTCGGTTCCGGCAGCGCGCGGGATCAGCGCAGCGTGCAACTGGGCCGCGGCGCGATAACCTTGGCGTTACTGCTGCAAACGCTGACCTGCCTGCTGGCACTCGGTGTGCCGTTGCTCACACTGGGCCGCTGGCTGGTCGCCGGTGGCGTGCAGGTTTGGGAGGGTGATGAGTTGCTGCCGGCCTTGCTGCAGACCTTGTCTTACGGAGTGGCCGGCGCGTTGCTGACGACTTTCGCGGCGATACCCATCGCGTGGCTGTCGATCCGCTCGCCGGGCAAACTGCAGCGCTTGCTGGAAGGCTGCAACTACATCACCAGCGCCCTGCCCGGCATCGTCGTGGCTCTGGCGTTGGTCACCGTGACCATTCATTTCGCCCGACCGATCTACCAGACCACCCTCACTGTGCTGCTGGCCTATCTGCTGATGTTCCTGCCGCGGGCGCTGGTCAGCCTGCGCGCCGGGTTCGCTCAAGCGCCGGTCGAGCTGGAAAACATCGCGCAAAGCCTTGGCCGCTCGCCGATACGCGCATTGTGGCTGATCACCGTGCGTCTGGCGGCTCCCGGCGCGGCGGCAGGTGCGGCGCTGGTGTTTCTGGCGATCACCAATGAACTGACCGCGACCCTGCTGCTCGCGCCAAACGGCACGCGCACCCTCGCCACCGGTTTCTGGGCGATGACCAGCGAAATCGATTACGCCGCCGCAGCGCCCTACGCGCTCTTGATGATCCTGCTTTCACTGCCGCTGACGGCCATTCTCTATCACCAATCCAGGCGTACCGCTGGCCGATGAACGCTCTCGAACTGCTCAACCTCAGTAAAACCTTCGGCGCGCAAAAGGCGCTCGACGACGTCAGCCTCAACGTGCCGACCGGCAGCCGCACGGTGATTGTCGGTCCCTCCGGTTCCGGCAAGACCACGCTGCTGCGGATGATCGCCGGGTTCGAGTTTCCCGACAGCGGCAGCCTCACCCTCAACGGCCAGACGCTGGTTGACCGCCACCACGCGGTGCCGGCCTATCAACGGCAGATCGGCTACGTCCCGCAGGATGGCGCGTTGTTCCCGCACATGACGGTGGCGGCGAACATCGGTTTCGGCCTGGCCCTGACCGGTGCAGCGCGCCATCAACGCATACTGCAATTGATGGACAGCGTCGCCCTCGACGCGAACATGGCCGACCGTTGGCCCCACGAATTGTCCGGAGGCCAGCAACAGCGGGTCTCGCTGGCCCGTGCTCTGGCGCAGCAACCACGGCTGATGCTGCTCGACGAGCCGTTCTCCGCCCTCGACACCGGTTTGCGCAGTGCGATGCGCAAAATGGTCGCGCGCCTGCTCGAAGACGCGGGCGTCACCACCATTCTGGTGACCCACGATCAGAGCGAAGCGTTGTCGTTTGCCGATCAATTGGCGGTGATGCGCAGCGGTCGGCTGGTGCAGTCCGGGCATCCGATGGATCTCTACCGCTATCCGGATGATGAGCAGACTGCGCACTTTCTCGGCGAAGCCGTGGTGCTGCCCGCGCGGATCGAGGCGGGTTGGGCGCATTGCGATCTGGGTCAGGTGCCGGTCAACAGCAACGGCTTCAGCGGCGCCGCGCAGATCATGCTGCGCCCCGAACAACTGCAGATCGCCGAAGGGGCGTCTGACAGACAAGGCTGCCATGCGCGGGTCACCGACCGGGATTTCGCCGGCAACACCTGCACCTTGACCGTTGAACTGAGCTTATCCGCGACTCAGGATCCGGCCCGTTCGATTCTGGTGCGCAGCTCCGGCATGCACGCGCCGCCCGCCGGCAGTGCGGTGCAACTGTCGGTGCTGGGGGCGGCGCATGTGTTTGGCCTGAACTGATCAGAGATCGAAGCGATCCACCGCCCGCCGCCGCTCGTTGTCATCGCGCACATCGTAGTTGGCGGTGGTCTGGATGTTGCTGTGGTGCGCCAGTTTCTGCGCGATCGACAGGTCGTGCTCCTCGATCACCCGAGTGATGAACGAACGACGGAAATCGTGGGGCATGATTTTCACCCCGACCTGCGTGCCGCGCTGGCGAGCGATGTAGTAAATCGCGTGTTTGGTGATGCGCTCGCGGGTGATGTGGCTGCCACGGCGGATACGGTTGAACAGGAAGGCATCGTCGCTCTCGCCCTCCTTGAGCTGTGAACGGCGCAGTTCGAGCCAGGCATTGAGCTTGCTGAACGCCCACGCCGGTGCGTATTTGATCAACTGCTTGTTGCCCTTGGCGGTGACGCACAGGCTGCGCTCGCTGAAGTCGACCTGATTCAGGTCCAGATCAACCGACTCCGACTTGCGCATGCCGGTGCCGTACAGCAAGGCGATGATTGCCGCATCACGCAGGCCCTGCGGGCGTGGGTCGGCGGCGCAGACTTCCATCAATTCATGAATCAGCGTGCGCTTGAGATTACGCCCCTGCGACAGCCGCGTGCCGGCGATGCCCTTGACCGAGCGCATCTTCAACAGATGTTCCTGGCTGATCAGGCTCATGCGCCAGGCCTCATTCATGACCCCGCGCACCGCATTCACATACAACGAAGAAGTGTTCGGCGCGTAGTTGTCTTCACGCAATGCCGCCACCAGTGCAACAACATCTTCCGGTTGCAGGGCATGCCAGGGGATCTCTTCGACATTCATGTCTTCAAAGCCAAGGCGATCGGCCGCATCTTGCAGCACGTAGCGCATGGTGAGTTGGCTGGAGGGCGCCAACCGCGCGAGGTACAGGCTCATCGGGTTGGTTTTTGGAACGACCGGCGTTGCAGCAACTAAATCAATCAAACGATAAACCTTGAGTAAAAAACGTACAGCACTACAACAACTAACAAATGCAATGTACTTGAAGTAAAGAACGTACTTAAGCCGCACTGTCCGACAAAAAACTGCGATGAACGGCAGAAGTCTGAACAGCCGCTGTATAAGTGACAGATAAACGATTCGCCAACCGGTTTTTCATGTTCCTTTCACAAAAACCGGCATAACCTTAATTCCCATAGGTTCGGTAGTGGCTATGCCCCAACCTGCCGGGCAAATCGTGAAAAGTCAATCAATCCCCGACGTCATGCTTTTTTTGCCAAGTTATTGATGCAGGAGCGCTTTTCTGTGTCTACGCTGAGGTTGGATCCAACGAATCCGTGAGTCCACCCTTTATTTTTTTTGCAATGAGGTGCCCATGAGTCAGGCGTTTCTCCCCTTCTCCCGCCCAAGTATTGGCGATGAGGAAATTGCCGCTGTCGAGCAGGTGTTGCGCTCGGGCTGGATCACCACGGGGCCGAAAAACCAGGCACTCGAAGAGCAGTTTGCGCAGTATGTCGGTTGCAAACACGCGGTGGCCTTGTCTTCGGCAACCGGCGGCATGCACATCACGCTGCTGGCCCTGGGCATCGGCCCGGGCGACGAAGTCATCACCCCGTCGCAGACCTGGGTCTCGACCGCCAACATGATCTCCCTGCTGGGCGCCAAACCGGTGTTCGTCGATGTCGACCGCGACACGCTGATGACCGACGCTGCGCGCATCGAAGCGGCCATCACCCCGCGGACCAAGGCAATCATTCCGGTGCACTACGCCGGCGCCGCGTTCGATCTCGATCCGCTGTATGCCCTGGCCGACAAGCACGGCATCCCGGTCATCGAAGACGCCGCCCACGCTGCCGGCACCCGCTACAAGGGGCGCCACGTCGGTTCGCAAGGCACGGCGATCTTCTCGTTCCATGCGATCAAGAACATGACCTGTGCCGAAGGCGCGATGTTCGTCACTGACGACGAAGCCCTCGCCAGCCGCGTGCGCATGCTCAAATTCCACGGCCTGGGCGTTGACGCCTATGACCGTCTGACCGGTGGCCGCAAGCCGCAGGCGCAAGTGATGGAGCCCGGTTTCAAGTACAACCTGGCCGACATCAACGCCGCGATTGCCTTGGTGCAACTGCAGCGTCTGGACGAAATCAACGCCCGGCGCACCGAGCTGGCCACGAGTTATCTGCAAAAGTTCGAAGGCTTGCCAGTTCAACCGCTGGCCCTGCCCGACTACGCCCAGCAACACGCCTGGCACCTGTTCATCCTGCGCATCGACAGCGAGCGCTGCGGCATGGATCGCGAAGCTTTCATGAAGGCTTTGCAGGACCAGGGCATCGGCACCGGTATCCATTTCATCGCCACCCACCTGCACACCTGGTATCGCCAGCGTGACCCCGACCTCTACCTGCCCAACACCGAATGGAACTCGGCGCGGCTGTGCTCGATTCCGCTGTTCCCCGACATGACCGATCAAGACCTTGACCGTGTTGTCGGTGCCATCGCACAAATCATGGAAAAACGCCTGTGAAACCTTATCCAATCCGCAGTGTGTCGATCGTCATCCCGGTCTACAACGAGCAGGAAAGCCTGCCCGAGCTGCTGCGTCGTACCGAGGCGGCCTGCCGCCAGTTGCACCACGACTTTGAAATCGTGCTGGTCGACGACGGCAGCCGTGACGAATCGGCGAACATGCTCGAAGAAGCCGCCGGGCGTGAAAACAGCCCGTTCGTGGCGGTCATTCTCAACCGCAACTATGGTCAGCACGCCGCGATCATGGCCGGTTTCGAACAGTGCAAGGGCGACGTGGTGATCACCCTCGACGCCGACTTGCAGAACCCGCCAGAAGAAATCCCCCGGCTGGTGGCCGAGGCCGAAAAAGGTTACGACGTGGTCGGCACCGTGCGCGGCAACCGTCAGGATTCGGCGCTGCGCCGTTATCCGTCGAAGCTGATCAACCTCGCGGTGCAACGCTCCACCGGCGTCGCCATGAGCGACTACGGCTGCATGCTGCGCGCCTACCGCCGCACCATCATCGACGCGATGCTCGCCTGCCGTGAACGCAGCACGTTCATCCCGATCCTGGCCAACAGTTTTGCCCGGCACACCACCGAAATCGTCGTGGCCCACGCCGAGCGTGAACACGGCGATTCGAAATACAGCCCGATGCGCCTGATCAACCTGATGTTCGATCTGGTCACCTGCATGACCACCACCCCGCTGCGTCTGCTGAGCATCGTCGGCTTCGCCATGGCCGGGCTGGGCGTGCTGTTCGCAATTGCGTTGATCGTCCTGCGCCTGGCGTTCGGTGCCGGTTGGGCCGGTGACGGCATGTTCGTGCTGTTCGCCGTACTGTTCGTGTTCACTGGCGGTCAGTTCATCGGCATGGGCCTGCTGGGTGAATACCTGGGCCGCATGTACAGCGATGTGCGCGCCCGCCCACGCTTCTTCATTGAAAAGGTGTTGCGCAGCCAGCCGGCCGCCCCGGCCCCTGCCGTCACCGTTGATGGTCTTTCTTCTACTGCTACTTCTTCCACTTCCGATCAGGTTCTCTCATGAGTGCAAAAACTGTTGTCTTCGCCTACCACGATATTGGCTGCGCCGGCATTGAAGCCCTGCTCAACAGCGGCTACGACATTGCAGCAGTGTTCACTCACGCCGATGATCCGAAAGAAAACGCGTTCTATGCCTCGGTTGCGCAACTGTGCGCCAACAAAGGCATCCCGGTTCACGCGCCGGAAGACGCCAACCACCCCCTGTGGATCGAGCGCATCGCCAAGCTCGACCCGGAGTACATTTTCTCTTTCTACTACCGCAACCTGCTGAGCGAACCACTGCTGGCCCTGGCGAAAAAAGGCGCGTTCAACCTGCACGGTTCGCTGCTGCCACGCTATCGCGGTCGCGCTCCGGCGAACTGGGTGCTGGTCAACGGCGAAACCGAAACCGGCGTCACCCTGCACCGCATGGTCAAGCGCGCTGATGCCGGCGCGATCGTTGCCCAGCAACGCGTGGCCATCGAGCGCAGCGACACCGGTCTGACCCTGCACGCCAAATTGCGCACCGCCGCCAGCGACCTGCTGCGTGACACCCTGCCGAACATGCTGCAAGGCAAGATCACTGAAACCGCGCAAGACGAATCCAAAGCCACCGTGTTCGGCCGCCGCACGCCAGCGGACGGCAAACTGGTCTGGGCCAAACCGGCCGAAGAACTGTTCAACCTGGTGCGCGCCGTGACCCGTCCGTACCCGGGCGCGTTCTGCGCCGTGGGCGAGCACAAACTGATCGTCTGGAGCGCCGAAGTCGTCAAGGGCAACGAAGGCCAGGCGCCTGGCCGCGTGATCAGCGTCGATCCGCTGCGCATTGCCTGTGGTCAAGACTCGCTGGTGATCAACGCCGGTCAGCGCAACGACAACGGTCTGTACCTCAGCGGTCCGCAACTGGCCAACGAACTGGGTCTGGTCGATGGCTCGCTGCTGCGCGGTGCCGAATCCGGTCGCGCGCCACGTCGTACCCGCGTGCTGATCCTCGGTGTCAACGGTTTCATCGGTAACCACCTGTCCGAGCGCCTGCTGCGTGACGACCGCTACGAAGTCTACGGTCTGGACATCGGCTCCGACGCCATCGAGCGTCTGCGCAGCCACCCGAACTTCCACTTCGTCGAAGGCGACATCAGCATTCACTCCGAGTGGATCGAGTACCACATCAAGAAGTGCGACGTGGTCCTGCCACTGGTGGCCATCGCCACCCCGATCGAATACACCCGCAACCCGCTGCGCGTATTCGAACTGGACTTCGAAGAGAACCTGAAACTGGTTCGCTACTGCGTCAAGTACAACAAGCGGGTGATCTTCCCGTCGACCTCTGAAGTCTATGGCATGTGCCAGGACAAGAACTTCGACGAAGACAGCTCGAACCTGATCGTCGGTCCGATCAACAAGCAGCGCTGGATCTACTCGGTCTCCAAGCAACTGCTGGACCGCGTGATCTGGGCTTACGGCGCCAAGGGCCTGAACTTCACCCTGTTCCGTCCGTTCAACTGGATGGGCCCGCGTCTGGACCGTCTGGATTCGGCGCGTATCGGCAGCTCCCGCGCCATCACCCAGCTGATCCTCAACTTGGTGGAAGGCACGCCAATCCGTCTGTTCGACGGTGGCGAGCAGAAGCGTTGCTTCACTGACATCGCTGACGGCGTTGAAGCACTGGCGCGGATCATCGACAACGATAACGACGTGTGCAACGGCCAGATCATCAACATCGGCAACCCGGACAACGAAGCCAGCATCCGTCAATTGGGCGAAGAGCTGCTGCGTCAGTTCGAAGCGCACCCGCTGCGTCACAACTTCCCGCCGTTCGCCGGTTTCCGCGACGTGGAAAGCAAGGCGTTCTACGGTGCCGGTTATCAGGACGTGGAACACCGCAAGCCAAGCATCGCCAACGCCAAGCGCCTGCTGAACTGGGAGCCGACCGTGGAAATGCGCGAGACCATCGGCAACACCCTGGATTTCTTCCTGCGTGAAGCCATGCTCGAAATCGCGGACAAGAAGTAATGCAGGCAGGTCTTCGTATCGATGTCGACACCTACCGTGGCACCCGTGAAGGTGTGCCGCGACTGTTGGAGATGCTCGACGAGGCGCAGGTCAAGGCAACGTTTTTCTTCAGTGTCGGCCCGGACAACATGGGTCGGCATCTGTGGCGCCTGATCCGCCCGCAGTTCCTCTGGAAAATGCTCCGTTCCAACGCTGCCGGCCTGTACGGCTGGGACATTTTGCTGGCCGGCACTGCCTGGCCCGGCAAACCGATTGGCCGTGATCTCGGGCACCTGATGCGTCAGGCCCGGGACGCCGGTCACGAAGTCGGCCTGCACGCCTGGGATCACCATGGCTGGCAGGCCAACGCCGGGCGTTGGAGCGACGCGCAGCTGATCGAACAGATCCGTCAGGGCGTCGACACGCTGAGCGACATCCTCGGCGAAAAGATCCAGTGTTCGGCCGCCGCCGGTTGGCGTGCGGACGAGCGCGTGATCGAGGCCAAACAAACTTTCGGCTTTCGCTATAACAGCGATTGCCGCGGGCAGAGCCTGTTCCGTCCGCTGCTGGCGGACGGCACGCCGGGTACGCCGCAGATTCCAGTGGACCTGCCGACCTTCGACGAAGTCGTCGGCCCGCACGTGGCGGCGAAGGACTTCAACGCCTTCATCCTCGACCGGTTTCAGGCGCAAGCCCTCAACGTCTACACCATTCATGCCGAAGTAGAAGGGATTCTGATGGCTCAGGACTTTCGTCAATTGCTGGCCGATGCACGCCAGCGCAACATTGACTTCAAACCCTTGGGCGACTTGTTGCCCGAGTTCTTCAACACCCTGCCTGTGGGCCGTGTGCAACGCGGCGTGCTCGAAGGCCGTGAAGGCTGGCTGGGAGTGCAAGGCGCATGACCAGACGCTGGGCACTGCCGTTGTTGATCGGCCTCTGTCTGCTGGCCTATCTGTTGCCGTTGCACACCCATGGCCTGTGGATTCCCGACGAAACCCGTTACGCACAGATCAGCCAGGACATGCTGCTCAGTGGCAACTGGGTGTCGCCGCATTTCATGGGGCTGCGTTACTTCGAGAAGCCGATTGCCGGCTACTGGATGATCGCCATTGGTCAGGAATTGTTCGGGCAGAACCTGTTCGGCGTGCGCTTCGCGTCGGCCCTCAGCACGGCTTTGAGCGTGTTGCTGGCCTACCTGGTCGCGCGCAGGCTATGGAACGATCCGCGCAAGAGCTTCGTCTGCGCCCTGCTCTACATGAGCTTCACGGTCGTCGCCGGTCAGGCCGGGTACGCCAACCTCGACCCGCAATTCACCTTCTGGGTCAACCTGAGCCTGGTGGCGCTGTGGTTTGCGCTCGACGGCCGCAGCACCGGGCAACGTCTGGGTGCCTGGGCGATGCTGGGGCTGGCCTGCGGCATGGGCTTCATGACCAAGGGTTTTCTCGCCTGGTTGTTGCCGGTATTGATCGCGTTGCCGTGGATGCTCTGGCAGAAACGCTGGCGTGAACTGCTGGTGTTCGGTCCGCTGGCGATTGCCATCGCGATCATCGTCAGCTTGCCATGGGCACTGGCGGTGCATGCGCAGGAACCGGATTACTGGCGGTTCTTCTTCTGGCACGAACACATCCGCCGCTTTGCCGGTGACGATGCCCAGCACGATGCGCCATGGTGGTTCTACCTGCCGCTGCTGGTGGCGTTCAGTCTGCCGTGGGTTGGCCTGTTGCCGACCGCGTTCAAACAGGCCTGGCAAACCCGGGCCCAGCCGAACATGGTCTTCCTGCTGCTTTGGCTGTGGCTGCCACTGGGCTTTTTCAGCCTGAGCAACGGCAAGCTGCCGACCTACATTCTGCCGTGCCTGTTGCCATTGGCACTGCTGCTGGGCAATGCGCTGGCTGATCGCCTGCGCCTTGAACAGGGTCGAGCGCTGGGGATCAACGGTCTGCTGAACCTGCTGCTGGGTGTGGTCACGCTGATCGCACTGGTTTACCTGCAACTGAACAAACCGGTGTACGACCACGAACTGCACAGCATGGTGCTGGTGTTCATCGCCCTGATCGGCTGGATCATCGCCAACCTCGCGCAAGCGTTCCTGCCGCTGCAGTGCTGGGCGGCGCCGGCGCTGGGCAGTCTGTTGCTGGCCGGGATCCTGCCGGCGGCGTTGCCCAAATCGGTGGTGGCCAACAAAACCCCGGATCAGTTCATCCGCCATCACGTCACTGAACTGTCCGGCGCCACGCATTTGCTCAGCAATGATCTGGGTGCGGCGGCAGCGCTGGCCTGGCGCATGAAACAGCCAGAGGTCGCGCTGTACAACACGGTCGGCGAACTCAAGTACGGTCTTTCCTACCCGGAAGGCGCAGAGCGCCGACTCACCAAGGACAATGTTCAGCAATGGGTCCGCGACGCCCGGCGCAGCGGATCGGTCGGCGTGCTGATGCGCGTCAAGGGCCAGGACGAGCTCGAAGAGCTGGACCTGCTGCCCAAGGACGGCACCCGTTACGAATCGGGCAATCTGGTGATCATGGTGCTGCCCAAGGATCCGTCATGAGCTGGTTGCTGTTACTGACGGCGTGTCTGCTGACGTGCCTGGGGCAAGTCGCGCAGAAATACGCTGTGGAGAGCTGGCGCGGCGTTGAGTCGTCGTGGGCCGACAAACTGCGTTCGCCGTGGTTGTGGCTGGCGCTGTTTGCTCTCGGCAGCGGGCTGCTGGTCTGGCTGCTGGTGTTGCAACGGCTTGAAGTGGGCATCGCTTACCCGATGCTCAGCCTCAACTTCGTGCTGATCACCCTGATCGCCCGTTTCGTCTTTCGCGAGCCCATCGACCGCCGGCATTGGCTGGGCGTGGCGCTGGTGATCGGCGGCGTGGTGCTGCTGGGGCAACAGTCATGAACCCGGCACGCGGTATCGGTTTCGCCCTGAGCAGCGTGTTGCTGGTCAGTGGCGCCCAGTTGGGCATGCGCTGGAGCATGACGCGCCTGCCGCAACCGGAACAATTGCTGACGGCACTGAGCGCCGGCAGTGTCGATCTGTCGGCACTGGCCGTGGTGGTAGCGGCAATTCTCGCCTACGCCCTGTCGATGCTGTGCTGGCTCGCGGCGTTGCGCGATCTGCCGCTGGGCCGGGCCTATTCGCTGTTGAGCATCAGCTATGCGCTGGTGTACCTGCTGGCGGCCAGTCTGCCGCTGTTCAACGAATCGTTCAGTTTCACTAAATCACTGGGCGTGGCACTGGTCATGCTCGGGGTCATCACTATTAACACTCGTCCGTCTCGTGCGCCCGAATTCAGGAGTGCTCCATGAAAATCACAGTATTTGGTAGCGGTTATGTCGGTCTGGTGCAGGCCGCCGTGTTGGCCGAAGTCGGTCACGACGTCGTGTGCATGGACATTGATCAGAAGAAAGTCGAACTGCTGCGCCAGGGTCACGTCAGTATTTTTGAACCGGGCCTGTCGAGCCTGGTGCGCGAAGGCCTGGACTCCAGCCGCCTGCATTTCACCTCCGATGAAAAACTCGCCGTACAACATGGTCGCGTCGCGTTCATCGCCGTCGGTACGCCATCCAGCGAAGACGGCTCGGCGGATCTGAAATACGTGTTGTCGGTGGGTGACGCCGTGGCGCGCCACCGTGAGCAGCCGCTGATCCTGGTGGAAAAATCCACCGTACCGGTAGGCACCGGCGACACCCTGCGTGCGCACATTCAAGCCGCGCTGGACAAGGCCGGGCGTCAGTTGCAGTTCGATATCGTCTCCAACCCGGAATTCCTCAAGGAAGGTTCGGCGGTGTCCGACTGCCGTCGGCCGGACCGCATCGTCATCGGCTGCGAAGGTGATGAAGTGCAAGACGTGATGCGCGACCTGTACTCGCCGTTCAACCGCAACCACGACCGCATCATGTTCATGGACCTGCGCAGCGCCGAGCTGACCAAGTACGCCGCCAACTGCATGCTGGCGACCAAGATCAGCTTCATCAACCAGATCGCCGAACTGGCCGAACACCTGGGCGCCGACATCGAGTCGGTCCGTCAGGGCATCGGTGCCGACACGCGCATCGGTTATCACTTCATCTACCCGGGCTGCGGGTATGGCGGTTCGTGCTTCCCCAAAGACATGCGCGCGCTGATCCACAGTGCCGAGCAGGCGCATTGCTCCAGCGACTTGCTGCAAGCGGTCGAGGCGATCAACGAGCGGCAGAAGCACAAGCTGTTCGACCGCATCAACGCGTTCTACAAGGGTGACCTGCGCGGCAAGACCTTCGCCCTGTGGGGCCTGGCGTTCAAGCCGAACACCGACGACATGCGCGATGCGCCGAGCCGCGTGCTGCTCGACTCGCTGTTCGCTGCAGGCGCCAGCGTGCGCGCGTTCGACCCGGAAGCGATGCAGGAAACCCAGCATCTGTATCCGAACGAAGAAAAACTGATGCTGATGGGCACCCCGGAATCGGTGCTGTCGGGTTCCGACGCGCTGATCATCTGCACCGAATGGCAGCAGTTCAAGGCGCCGGATTTCGACCTGATCGAGCAACGCCTGAAAGCCCCGGTGATCTTCGACGGCCGTAACCTGTACGACGCCGAGCGTCTTGCGCGCAACGGCTTCAAGTACTTCCCGATCGGCCGAGGCGATTCGCGCAAACTGCCGATCCCGCTGCAACAGTGGCCTGACAAAGCGGACGTCGCTTGATCACGTTGTCGCCTGTCATCCGCCGGCAGTCCCTGATCGCAGGGCTGCTGGCGCTGTTGCTGTTCATGGCCGGGGTTTACGGACAGGCTCCCATTGGCTTCGACTCACGTTTCGTGCTGTTTGCCCAAGAGATGCTGCGCCACGGGCCAACGGTATTCCCGACCACTTACGGTGAGCCGTACGCCGACTATTCTGCGCTCTCGACGCTGTTCATCTGGCTGTTGTCGTTGCCCTTTGGCGCGGTCAACACCCTGACGGCATGGCTGCCGAGCGCGATTGCCGGCGGGGTGATCGTGACGTTGATGTATCGCTTGCTGGCGGTGCATTCCCAGCGCTGGGCGTTGATCAGCATTGCACTGTTGCTGCTCACCAGCACCTTCGTCACCGAAGTGCGCGCGGTGTCGCAAGACCTGATGCTCGCCGCCGTGGCGCTCTCGGTGTTTTATCTCGGTTATACGCACGACCACTTCGGCTCGCGTCGGCGCTGGCCGTTGATCTTTGTCCTTTTGCTGTTGGGCTTCGGCATTCGCGGGCCTATCGGCCTGGTGGTGCCGACCGGCATGCTCTGCAGTTACTACTTGCTCAACCGCGAGTGGCAACGGTTGTTTGTGTTCGGTGTGCTGGCGTCGATCCTGCTCGCTGCATGCGTCGGCCTGCTGTTGTGGCTGGCGAAACTCAGCGGTGGCGAAGCGTTTCTGCAAGACGTGATCCGCATGCAGTTCATGGGGCGCATGGACGGCAGTGAAGGCGTCAGCGGTTCGCTGTATTACTTCACCAGCTCCCTGGGCAACTACGCACTGGCCTATCCGCTGGCGATATTGGCGTTGGCGGCGACCTGGCTGAGCAAACCGCAGCAGCGCGGGCCGGCCTTGCGTCTGGTGCAGTACTGCGCGGCGGCCGGGCTGATCGTGATGGTCGGCTTGTCGATTCCGCAGGCGAAGAAGGCGCGTTATCTGCTGCCGATGCTGCCGATGGCGGCGATCATTGCGGCGTATCCGTTCCAAGTGCTGCACGGTCGGGTGTTCCGTGTATTGCGCGGGGTAATTCAAGGCATTTGGCTGTTGACGCCGGGACTGTTGATGGTGGCGCTGCTGGTTGCCAGGCGCCGCTTTCCCGCGCAGCTCGACGGCATCACCCTGGTACTGGTCGTGCTCGGCGTCCTGCAATTGCTCGCGTTGTGGCGTTTGTGGGTCCCGCGCTGGCGCGCCGAAGTGCTGGCGCTGTGTTCGGTATTGGCGTTGTGGACGGTGTATGCCGCGGTGTTCGAACCGGTGGAGCGACGTCTGTACGACACGCAGGCGTTCAGCCGCGCCGCGTTCGCTCAGGTGCAGCAGAACCCGGCCCCGCTGGTGCTGCACGGCATGGGCAAAGACGCCAAGGCGATCAAGTTCATGGTCAACGTCGAGCAGGATCTGCAACCGCAATTCACCGAGACGGTCCAGCAACTCGAAGCCCTCAAGGGCCCGGCCTGGCTGATGATGGACAGCAAGGACCTGCAATCGCTGCAAGGTACTTCGCTGGCCGGTCTGCAACCGGTGGTCACGGGAAGCTTCGACAAGAATGATTACGTGCTGTTGTATTTGAAGCCCTTGTAGGAACTGATTGAGGCTGCGATCTTTTGCGCTTTCAGGAAAAAGATCGCAGCCTGCGGCAGCTCCTACAGGGATTTCGTCACCATGAGTTTTGTTGTACGCCGGGCGCGGCCAAGTGATGCCGCCGCCCTCCCCGCCATCGAACGCTCGGCCGCCGAGCTGTTTCGTATAGACCCGACCCTCGCCTGGCTTGCCGACACTGACGTGGCAAGCGCCGCGCAGCACCGCCAAGCCATCGACTATGGCCACGTCTGGGTCGCCGAAAATGCCTCGGCGCAACTCGCAGGTTTTATCCGCGCGCTGGATTTCAACAACCTGCTGCACATTGAAGAGCTGTCGGTCAGCCTCGCGTTTCAGGGACAAGGCTTGGGCCGGCAACTGGTGCTGGCCGCGATTGAACATGCCCGCGGCGAGCAAATGCGCGCGGTGACCCTGACCACGTTTCGCGACGTGCCGTGGAATGCACCGTTTTATCAGCGGATGGGGTTTGTGGAAGTCGCACCGGGTGAGCATGAAGCACATTTGCTCGATGCTCTGCAGAAAGAAATCGAGCATGGCTTTGCCGCCGAGCGACGCTGCGCCATGCGTCTGCCCCTCTATTGATAACACCGATAATCCCTTTGTGGGAGCGGGCTTGCTCGCGAAGGGGCCGGCACATCCAGCATCTTTATCAGCAGGCACACCGCCTTCGCGAGCAAGCCCGCTCCCACAAGGGGATTTACGCTGTGTCAGGTTGACCGCTGAGCGGGACCCGGTGAGGATGGCAAGGCTCACCCGCGCATTCTGAAATAAGGACATTGATCTCTTCGTGGCCACCTACTCCCGCCTGATCCGCCGACTGATGATCACCTCGCTGAGCATCGTCATCAGCCGCGCCCTGATCAGTCCGCTGCTGACCTTGTTTCTCAGCAACAAACTGGGCCTCAACCCGCAGGACGTCGGTCTGCTGTTGGGTATCGCGGTGTTCAGTGCCACGCTGCTGTCGCTGTACGGCGGCTACATCATTGACCGCCTCGACAAGCGTCAGCTGTTGATTCTGACCATGCTGTCCAGCGGTGTCGGCCTGATGCTGCTGAGCTTCGCGCAGAATCTGTACCTGGTCACGCTGGTGTTGATCATCAGTGAAACCGCCTCGGCGCTGTTCCTGATCTGTTCCAAAGCGATGCTCAGTGAAAATCTGCCGGTCGGCCAGCGGGTCAAGGCGTTTTCGCTGAACTACACGCTGACCAATATTGGCTACGCGGTCGGCCCGATGATCGGCGTGGTGATTGCCGGGGTTCAGCCTTCAGCGCCGTTCATTGTCGCGGGGCTGATCGCCGCGGGCAGCGTTTTCCTGCTGCTGGGCGTCTCGCGCGAGGTCAGTCCGGTGTCGCTGGCGAGCCAGCCGCAGAGTTTCCTGAAAACGCTGATCATCCTGAAAAACGACCGCACGATGATCCTGTTCACCCTCGGTTGTCTGCTCAGCACCTTGGTTCACGGGCGTTTCACTCTGTATCTGTCGCAGTACCTGCTGGTGACCCACACGCAGGAACAGACCCTCGATACCATGGCCGCCCTGCTCGCCTGCAACGCGATCACCGTGATCCTGCTGCAATATCAGATCGGGCGGTTCCTCAAGCGCGAGCACCTGCGCTACTGGATTGCCGGCGGCACCGCGTTGTTCATTGTCGGCCTGATCGGCTTCAGCATGGCCGACAGCCTGGTCGGCTGGTGCGTGGCCATGTTCATCTTCACCCTCGGCGAGATGATCATTTATCCGGCGGATTTCCTCTTCGTCGACACCCTCGCTCCGGAAGAACTGCGCGGCAGTTACTACGGCGCACAAAACCTCGCGGCACTGGGCGGCGCGGTGAGTCCGGTGATGTGCGGATTCCTGCTGATGCACACGCCGGCGCCGAGCATGTTCTATGCCTTGAGCGCCTTGGCGGCGCTGGGTGGGTACTTGTGTTTTGTCAGTGGACGGCGCGTCGCGATAATTCAAAAATAATGCACTGAAACTGCATTTATATGAATTTGTCAGCATCGAATTTGCCCGGCACACTGTGCGCGTTCCTCCCCCAATAGCTGGAACACTTCGAGGGCTTTCCGGATTGCCGGACGAGTCCTTTTTTTTGCCCCGAATTTGCTGCAAGGATCCGATTTACATGCTCGCTCGCTGGTTGCCCGCCGCCATCAACACCCGCCCCACCGAATGGAGCCGCGCCGCCATCGGCATGGCGCTGGGGACTTTGTTCAGCGTCTGGGCATGCAGTCAGCTGTTCGGCATCGAGGTGGCGTATCACCTGATCGGGCCGTTGGGCGCTTCAGCGGTTTTGCTGTTTGCGGTGTCTTCGGGCGCCCTCGCTCAACCGTGGTCGATCATCGGCGGCTACCTGTGCGCCAGCGTTGTCGCGCTGCTGGTGGCCCACATCCTCGGCCGAACCCTCAGCAGCGCTTGCCTGGCGGCAGGCATGGCGCTGATCCTGATGTGCTGGCTGCGTTGCCTGCATCCACCGGCCGGCGCACTGGCCCTGACCTTGGTGCTGGCCGACCCGGCCACCATCGCCATGGACTGGAAAGCCATGGAACCGGTGATGCTTGCCGCCGCGTGCATGTTGCTCAGCGCGCTGGCCTACAACAACCTGACACGCATCCGCTACCCGAAACGCCCCGCCGAGCCTGCGCCTGTGGTTGCCCCGGTCGACAGTCAGGCAATCACAGCCGAAGACCTGAAGCTGGCCTTGGCCGACATGGAAGCGTTCATCGACGTCACTCCCGAAGACCTCGAACAACTGATCCACGCCAGCGAACTACACGCCAAACGCCGCAGCATCCGCGAAGTCTTCTCCTGACACCCCACGCTCCCTGTAGGAGCTGTCGAGTGCAACGAGGCTGCGATCTTTTCAGGATCAAAAGATCGCAGCCTTCGGCAGCTCCTACATCAGCACATGGCGATTTTTCGCTAAGGCAAAAACGCAAACTCGCCCTGCACATATCCCGGTTGTACACGGCAAATTTGCACTGTTACGATCGGTCAACGCTCGCGCGCGAGCTTCTCGAATAAAGACAATAAAAGCAGGGAGTTACTGATGACTGCTCAGGCTTCATCCCCGCGGACGCCGTCCATGGATGCCACGCAAAACGCAGTGCTGGCCGAGGTTCGCAATCACATCGGTCACCTGACCCTCAACCGCCCCGCCGGTCTCAACGCCATCACCCTCGACATGGTTCGTCAGTTGCAGCAGCAACTCGATGCCTGGGCCACTGACCCCAGCGTGCGCGCGGTTGTGCTGCGCGGTGCCGGTGAAAAGGCGTTCTGTGCCGGTGGCGATATCCGTTCGCTGTACGACAGCTTCAAAAGCGGCGACACGCTGCACGAAGATTTCTTCGTCGAGGAATACGCCCTCGACCTGACGATTCATCACTACCGCAAACCAGTGCTGGCCTTGATGGACGGTTTCGTCCTCGGCGGTGGCATGGGCCTGGTGCAAGGTGCGGATCTGCGGGTGGTGACCGAGAAAAGTCGTCTGGCGATGCCGGAAGTGGCGATCGGTTATTTCCCCGATGTGGGCGGCAGTTATTTCCTCTCGCGCATTCCCGGTGAACTGGGGATCTATCTGGGCGTCAGCGGCGTGCAGATTCGAGCGGCCGATGCGTTGTACTGCGGGCTGGCCGACTGGTTTGTCGACAGCAGCAAACTGGCGAGCCTCGACGAACAACTCGATCACCTGGAATGGCGCGACACGCCGCTCAAGGATCTGCAAAGCCTGCTGGCGAAAAATGGCGTGCAAACCCTGGCCGATGCACCGCTGGAGAAACTGCGCCCGGCCATCGACCATTTTTTCGCCCTGCCGGACGTGCCGAGCATCGTCGAGCAACTGCGCGCAGTCACCGTCGCCGACAGCCGCGAGTGGGCGACCACCACCGCCGACCTGCTGGACACCCGTTCGCCACTGGCGATGGCCGTGACCCTGGAGATGCTGCGTCGCGGTCGGCAGCTGAGCCTGGAACACTGTTTCGCCCTCGAACTGCATCTGGATCGTCAGTGGTTCGCACGCGGCGACCTGATCGAGGGCGTGCGTGCCCTGCTGATCGACAAAGACAAAACACCACGCTGGAACCCGCCAACCCTCGCTGCGCTGGACGCCGGGCATGTCGCGAGTTTCTTCCACGGGTTTACTGAGAGCGGGAGCTGAGCCATGCACGATCTCGAACTGACTGAAGAACAAGTGATGATCCGCGACATGGCCCGGGATTTTGCCCGTGGCGAAATCGCGCCCCATGCGCAAGCCTGGGAAAAGGCCGGCTGGATCGACGACACGCTGGTGGCGAAGATGGGCGAACTCGGTTTGCTCGGCATGGTGGTGCCCGAGGAATGGGGCGGCACTTACGTCGATTACGTGGCGTATGCCTTGGCGGTGGAAGAGATTTCTGCCGGCGACGGCGCCACCGGCGCGTTCATGAGCATCCACAACTCGGTGGGCTGCGGCCCGGTGATGAATTACGGCAGTGAAGCGCAGAAACAGACCTGGCTGGCGGATCTCGCCAGTGGCCAGACGATTGGCTGCTTCTGCCTCACCGAACCGCAGGCCGGCTCCGAAGCGCACAACCTGCGCACCCGCGCCGAACTGCGCGATGGCCAGTGGCTGATCAACGGCGCCAAGCAATTCGTCAGCAATGGCAAACGGGCGAAACTGGCGATCGTGTTTGCGGTGACCGATCCGGATCTGGGCAAGAAAGGCATTTCCGCGTTCCTGGTACCGACCGATACCCCAGGTTTCATCGTCGATCGCACCGAACACAAGATGGGCATTCGCGCTTCCGACACCTGTGCCGTGACGTTGAACAACTGCAGCATTCCCGAGGCCAATCTGCTCGGCGAGCGCGGCAAGGGCCTGGCGATTGCCCTGTCCAACCTCGAAGGCGGCCGCATCGGCATCGCCGCGCAGGCTCTGGGCATTGCCCGGGCAGCGTTTGAAGCGGCGCTGGTGTATTCCCGCGATCGCATCCAGTTCGGCAAGCCGATCAACGAGCACCAGAGCATCGCCAACCTGCTGGCCGACATGCACATGCAAATCAACGCGGCGCGACTGATGATCCTGCACGCAGCGCGTCTGCGTACGGCGGGCCAACCATGTCTGTCGGAGGCTTCACAGGCCAAGCTGTTCGCCTCGGAGATGGCCGAGAAGGTCTGTTCCTCGGCGATTCAGATTCATGGCGGGTATGGGTATCTGGAGGACTATCCGGTCGAGAAGTACTACCGCGATGCGCGGATTACCCAGATCTACGAAGGCTCGAGCGAGATTCAGCGGATGGTGATTGCGCGTGAGCTGAAGAACTATCAGCTGTAAAAGCAGAAGATCGCAGCCTTCGGCAGCCCCTACACAGTTTCCCTGTAGGAGATGCCGAAGGCTGCGATCTTTTGATGTTGCCTCAAAAGCTTCGCGAGCCAGGACGAAGCATTATTTGCCCTGAAATTCCGGCGCACGCTTGGCGACAAACGCCGCCATCCCTTCCTTCTGATCCTGCGTGGCAAACGCCGCATGGAACACCCGGCGCTCGAAGCGCACGCCTTCAGTCAGGTTGACCTCGAACGCACGGTTGACGCTTTCCTTGACCATCATCGCAATCGGCAGCGATTTGCTGGCGATCACCGCGGCGACTTTCAGCGCTTCGTCGAGCAATTCATCGCTCGGCACGATCCGCGCAACGATGCCGCAACGCTCGGCTTCCACCGCATCAATCATCCGCCCGCTGAGGCACATTTCCATGGCCTTGGCCTTGCCCACGGCGCGGGTCAGGCGCTGGGTGCCGCCCATGCCCGGGAGCACGCCGAGGTTGATTTCCGGTTGGCCGAATTTGGCGTTGTCACCGGCGAGAATGAAGTCGCACATCAGCGCCAGTTCGCAGCCGCCACCGAGGGCGAAACCGTTGACCGCAGCGATGATCGGCTTACGGCGGTTGGCCACGCGGTCGCTGTCGCTGAACAGGTCGTCCATGTAGATCTGCGGATAGGTCAGCTCGGCCATTTCCTTGATGTCGGCGCCGGCGGCGAAGGCTTTCTTCGAACCGGTGATGACGATGCAGCCGATGTTCACATCCGCTTCCAGAGCATCGAGGGCGTGGTTCACTTCGCTAACCAGTTGCGCGTTCAGGGCGTTCAGCGCCTGCGGGCGGTTGAGGGTGATCAGACCAACGCGACCGTGGTTTTCCAGCAGAATCGTTTCGTAGCTCATATAAAACTCCTGAATTCACACTCCCCCCTGTAGGAGCTGCCGAAGGCTGCGATCTTTTGCTTTTTAAAAACAAGATCAAAAGATCGCAGCCTGCGGCAGCTCCTACACAGGGTTGGGTTTAAAGGTTTCGTGAGATGACCATGCGCTGAATGTCGCTGGTGCCTTCGTAGATCTGGCAGACGCGCACGTCGCGGTAGATGCGTTCCAGCGGGAAATCGTTGAGGTAACCGTAACCGCCCAGCGTCTGCAACGCCATCGAGCAGACCTTCTCGGCCATTTCCGAGGCGAACAGTTTCGCCATCGACGCCTCGACCAGCGCCGGCTGGCCGCTGTCACGCAGGGCGGCGGCGTAATGCACCATTTGCCGGGCGACGGCGATCTGCGTGGCCATGTCAGCGAGGCGGAAGGCCACGGCCTGGTGCTCGATGATCGGCTTGCCGAAGGTGTCGCGCTCACGGGCGTAGTCGCGGGCCGCTTCGAACGCGGCGCGGGCCATGCCCACTGCTTGCGAAGCGATGCCGACCCGTCCGCCTTCAAGGTTGGCCAAGGCGATCCTGTAACCTTCGCCCTCTTCACCCAAGCGATTGGCGACCGGTACTTTGACGTCTTCAAACAGTATCTGGCAGGTGTCCGAGGCGTGCTGGCCGAGCTTGTCTTCGACCCGGGCGACTTTATAGCCCGGTGAATCGGTCGGCACGATGAACGCCGAGATACCGCGCTTGCCGGCGCTTGGATCGGTTACCGCAAACACGATCACGATCCCGGCGTTCTGCCCGGAAGTGATGAACTGTTTGCAGCCGTTAAGCACGTAGTGATCGCCTTCGAGGCGTGCACGGGTTTTCAGGCTGCTGGCGTCGGAACCGGCCTGCGGTTCGGTCAGGGCGAAGGCGCCGAGCATGGCGCCGCTGGCCAGCGGTTTGAGGAAGCGCTCACGCTGGTCGTCGTTGCCGAACTTGAGGATCGGCACGCAGCCGACCGAGTTGTGCACGCTCATGATGGTCGAGCAGGCGCCGTCGCCGGCGGCGATTTCTTCCAGGGCCATGGCATAGGCCAGGTAGCCGGTGTCACAGCCGCCCCATTGCTCCGGCACCAGCATGCCGAAGAAGCCCAGTTCGGCCATCTCGCCGATGGCTTCCTTGGGGAAGCGGTGCTCGCGATCCCACTCGGCGGCGAACGGTTTCAGCCGTTCCTCGGCGAACTGCCGGGCCATGTCGCGGATCTGGGTTTGGTCTTCGTTGGGAATCATGGTGAATCCTTAATTCTGGTAACACCCCCCGTCCATTGTGGGAGGGGGCTTGCTCCCGAAGAGGCCGGGTCAGTCAAATAACTTCTGAATGACACACCGCTTTCGGGAGCAAGCCCCCTCCCACAAGGACAGTCAGATGTTGGCTTCAATAAACGCATTCCACGGCCATGGCCGTGGCTTCGCCGCCGCCGATGCAGATCGCCGCGATCCCGCGTTTCAGGTTTTTCTGGCGCAGGGCCGAGAGCAAGGTCACCAGAATCCGTGCGCCCGAGGCACCGATCGGATGGCCCAGCGCGCAGGCGCCGCCATGCACGTTGAGCTTGGCGTGGGGGATTTCCAGGTGGGTCATCGCGGCCATCGCCACCACGGCGAACGCCTCGTTGATTTCGAACAGGTCGACCTCGTTCACCGCCCAACCAGTCTTCTTCACCAGCTTCTTGATCGCGCCAATCGGTGCGACCGGGAACAAACCCGGAGTGTCGGCAAACGCCGCGTGGCCGTGAATCACCGCCAACGGCTTGAGCCCGAGTTTCTGTGCCTGCGACTGGCGCATCAACACCAGTGCCGCCGCGCCGTCGGAGATCGAACTGGAGTTGGCCGCCGTGACCGTGCCGCCTTCGCGGAATGCCGGTTTCAGCGAGGCGACCTTGTCCAGTTTGGCTTTCGGCGGCTGCTCGTCGTGGCTGATCAGCACTTGTTCCTTGCCGACAGTCACGGTCAACGGAACGATCTCGGCCTTGAAGCTGCCGTCCGTGATCGCCTGCTGGGCGCGGGTGGTCGAGGCGATGGCAAACGCATCCTGGGCTTCACGGCTGAAGTCGTTGGTTTCGGCGCAGTCTTCGGCGAAGGTGCCCATCAGGCGGCCCTTGTCGTAGGCGTCTTCGAGGCCGTCGAGGAACATCGAGTCGAGCACCCGGCCATGGCCCATGCGGTAACCGGCGCGGGCACGGTCGAGCAGGTATGGCGAGTTGGACATGCTTTCCATGCCGCCGGCGATCACCACGTCGGCGCTGCCGGCCAGCAACATGTCGTGGGCGAGGATGGTGGTTTCCATGCCCGAGCCGCACATTTTGTTGACGGTGGTGCAGCGCGTCGATTTATCCAGCCCGGCGCCCAATGCCGCCTGACGGGCTGGGGCCTGACCGAGACCGGCGGGCAATACGCAACCGAACAACACTTCATCAACCGCGTCGCTGGCGACCCCGGCGCGTTCAACTGCGGCCTTGATCGCGGCGGCGCCGAGTTGCGGCGCGGTGAGGCTTTTCAGCTCGCCCTGAAAACCGCCCATCGGGGTGCGGACGGCGCTGACGATGACAATCGGATCGTTGGAAAGGCTCATGACAAATCCTCCTTACTTGGCGGCCATGCGCAAGGCGCCGTCGAGACGGATCACCTCACCGTTGAGCATGCTGTTTTCGATGATATGCCGAACCAGCGCGGCGTACTCGGCAGGTTTCCCGAGACGCGGCGGGAAAGGCACGCCGGCGGCCAGCGACTCGCGCACTTCCGGGGTCATGCCGGCCATCATCGGGGTTTCGAAAATGCCCGGGGCGATGGTCATCACGCGGATGCCGAAGCGCGCCAGTTCACGGGCGGCCGGCAGCGTCAGACTGGCAATCGCGCCCTTGGAGGCGGAATACGCGGCCTGGCCGATCTGGCCGTCGAACGCTGCGACCGAGGCGGTGTTGATGATCACCCCGCGCTCGCCGTCGGCATTCGCTTCGCTTTCGGCGATGGCCGCGGCAGCCAGACGCAGCATATTGAAACTGCCGATCAGGTTGACATTGATCACCTGGGCAAAACTGGTCAGCACATGTGGGCCGTTCTTGCCGAGAATCTTCTCGCCACGGACGATGCCGGCGCAATTGACCAGACCGTTGAGGCTGCCGAAGGCTCTGACTGTCGCCTGCACCGCGGCTTCAGCGGCGGCTTCGTTGCTGATATCGGCGACAACACTTTGCGCGCCGAGGCGCTGCGCCTGCGCGGCTAGCGCTTCGGCGTTCATGTCCACCAGCATCACTTTGGCGCCGGCACTCACCAGCAATTCAGCGGTGGCCGCACCCAGGCCGGAGGCGCCGCCGGTGACGATAAAAACCTTGTTCTCGATCTGCATGACTGTACTTCCTGATTCAAGCTGAAACGATGTGCGCCGCAGCCTCTTGAGCCTTGGCGATTTCCTGGTTGCGCAAGATAAAGCGCTGCAATTTGCCGCTTGGGGTTTTCGGCAATTCGCTGACAAATTCGATTTCACGCGGGTACGAATGCGCGGCCAGACGCTTGCGCACGTGTTGCCGCAACTCTTCGGCCAGCGCCGGTTCGGCGCGGTATTGCGGGTTGAGCACGACGAAGGCTTTGACCAGTTCGGTGCGCTCCGGATCAGGCTTGCCGACCACGGCCGCTTCGACTACCGCAGGGTGCTCGATCAGCGCGCTTTCGACGTCGAACGGGCCGACGCGGTAGCCGGAAGTGGTGATCACGTCATCACTGCGGCCGACGAAGCTGATGCTGCCGTCCGGGTTCCATTCCACGGTGTCGCCGCTGAGGTAGTAATCACCGACGAAGGCTTTGGTCGGCACACCTTGGTAACCGCCGAACCAGCACATCGGCGACTGTGTGCGGTCGATGGCGAGGATGCCCGGCTGGCCGACGCCGAGTTCGTTGTAACTTTCGTCGAGGACCACGATGCGATGGCCCGGCGAGGCGAAACCGGCGGCGCCGAGGTGGATCGGGTGCTCCAGACCGTGGTGGTTGCACAGGACCATGCCCAGTTCGGTCTGGCCGTAATGGTCGTGAATCACCACGCCGAGGTTGTCGGCGAACCAGCGGATCACTTCCGGGTTGAGCGGTTCGCCGGCGCTGCTGACGATGCGCAGTTTGCCCTTGATCGACTTGGCGAACTCGTTACCACCGGCAATCAGCAAGCGGTACGCGGTCGGCGAGCCGGTGAGATTGGTGATGGCGTATTTGTTGATCACCCGGCAGGTGCTTTCGAGGGTGAACGGGCCATCGTAAAAGGTGATCGGGTGCCCCATCGACAGAGGGCCGGTGACGCCGAAATAGATGCCATAGGCCCAGCCCGGATCGGCGACGTTCCAGAAAGAATCTTCGGGGCGCAGATCCACCGCGTCGCGGGTGTAGCTCTGGAACGCGACGATCGCCTTGAGCGGCACCGACAGCGCTTTCGACGGGCCGGTGGTGCCCGAGGTGAACATCAGCAGGAACGGGTCTTCGCCCGTCAGCAACACCGGTTCGCAGACATTGGACCCGTTGGCCAGCTCAGCCCAGAAACTGAAATCGCCACGGACGATGCCCTGACCTTTGGCGCCGCCGACGGTGACGATGGTCGGGCAATCCGTAACTTCCGCGAGTTTCGGCCGGTTGACCGCATCGGTAACCACCACTTTGGCGCCGGAGCTGTTCAGCCGATGTTCGATGGCCTTGGGGCCGAATGCGGTGAACAGCGGCTGATACACCGCGCCAATGCGCCAGGTGGCGAACACGGTGATGAGCAATTCGATATTACGCGGCAGCAGACCGGCGACCTTGTCGCCCTTCTGCACACCTTGTTCGAGAAGGAAATTGGCGAAACGCGTGGCTTGGTCTTGCAGCTCGCTGAAGGTGTACGTGGCACTCGTGCCGTCGCGGCCCTCCCAGAACAACGCAATGCGCCCCGGCAGTGCATGGCGGTCGCAACATTCGACGCAGGCGTTAAGCGCCTCCAGCGTGCCGCTGAGCGCAGCGTCCACGGTGTGCTGATAGTTGAACTGTTCGGTGGCAGACAAGTAATCGCGCATTGCCAGAATCCCTCTGTGTTTTTATTAGGCTGGGAACCGTAAACAACACAGGGATAGTCGCGCTGCGGCGCGGTTGCGGCAATGGTCAAAGCCATCAAAGTGGCTGACTGGTTTGGCCAAGATTCGATAGATGTGCCGCCTGGACTGGCGCCTTCGGGAGCAAGCCCCCTCCCACAAGGGAATTGCATTTCAAGTGGGGGGATCACTGTGAAAGCTGCAATCACAGAAGACTGCATTTCAAAGAATGCCCTACCTGTGAAGCATGGAGGCTGCAATCACAGGAAGAATGCATTTCAAATGTGGGAGGGGGCTTGCTCCCGAAGAGGCCCGATCAGGCGACTGACAATCCGGATCAGACAGCTTCGTTAAGGATCAGCGTGCGGTAATGCCCAGGATTGGACCCCGACCATTTGCGAAACGCCTTGTAGAACGAACTCGCATCGGCAAACCCCAGCCGCGTGGCGATTTCAACGAAGCTGATCGACGGCTCGGCCAGCCAGGTAATTGCCAGCTCCTTGCGCACGCTGTCCTTGAGCCCCTGGTAGGTCTGCCCCTCCTCCGACAAACGCCGGCGCAAGGTCGAGGCGGACATGCACAGTTGTTGCGCCAATGCTTCTGTCTCCGGCCACTGTTCGGCGGGCAACTGGCGCAGGTCCTGCTTGATCCGGCTGGCGAGGCTTTGCGGGTCGCGGTACTTCACCAGAATGTTCGCTGGCGCATGGGCCAGAAAACGCTTCAGTTCTTCGGCCGTACGCTTGATCGGCAGGTCGAGACAGTCAGCAGCGAAGATCATTCGCGTGCGCGGACGCTCGAAGCGCAGGTTTTCCGAGAACATCACCCGGTAGTCATCGCAGAAATCCGGCTCGGCACAGCGCAGTTCGATTGCCAGAATCGGAATCCGCCGCCCCGCCAGCCAGCAGGCTACGCCATGGACGATCATCCAGTAGGTGAAATAGGTGAAGGCGCGGCGCGGTTCGGGGTCGTCTTCGATCAGGACGATTTCCGCCAGGCTTTGCTGATGCAGCAGTTGCGCGGGGATTTTTTCCAGCATCAAGGAAAGGAAGTTCAGGCCGCTGTCCAAACCGGCGGCCAGCGTCGGCTGCGCCATGGCGCTGCGACAGAGGAATTCCAGGCTGCCGGACTTGAGCTTGCGTGGGTCCATGCCAAAGAACTCGTCATCACCGCGCCGCGCCAGCAAACGCCAGAGCTTGGCGTATTGCGAGGCGGGCACCCGGCCCTGTTCGCTGTGCAGCAGGGCCGGAGCAATCCCGACCTTGTTCAAGACTTCATCCGTGGCCACGCCCGGGGCACAACTTTGCAGCAGCGCTTCACGCACCAGTTGCACGGCGATGGTGTCTTTTTCCGACATGGAGCGAGGCAGGCCTTGTTGTTTTCGAGTGAGGGGCATCTTAACGCAGGATGTGAATTGAGCACGAATACCCTGTGGGAGCGGGCTTGCTCGCGAAGGCGATGTGTCAGCAGCATCCTTATCGACTGATGTGCCGCCTTCGCGAGCAAGCCCGCTCCCACAATGGGATCTGAGCAAGGCCAAGATAGGTGCCGTTCAGCGATTGTTCAGGTAAATGTCAAGCATCCCCATTTGGGAATGAGTGTCATTATGTTACAACTTAGGCACCTATCTAAAAACTCGTGGTTGCCTGAATGCTCGTTCCCTTTCTGATCATGCTGCGCGAAGGCATCGAAGCCGCGCTGATCGTTGGCATCATCGCCAGCTACCTGCAACAGACCGGCCGTGGCCAGTGGATGCCTGCGGTGTGGATCGGCGTGTTTCTCGCCGCTGCCCTGGCGCTGCTGGTCGGCGGTGGCCTGGAGCTGGTCAGCGCTGAATTCCCGCAGAAACAGCAGGAGTTGTTCGAAGGCATTGTCGGACTGGTCGCGGTGGGCATTCTCAGTTCGATGGTGTTCTGGATGCGCAAGGTCGCGCGTTCGATCAAGCATTCGTTGCAGGCCTCGCTTGATCACGCCCTGACTTCGTCAAAGCATCAGGTGATCGCACTGATCGCCATGGTGTTCTTCGCTGTGGCCCGTGAAGGTCTGGAAACCGTGTTCTTCCTGCTCGCGGTATTCCAGCAGAGCGAAGGCCCGGGCGCGCCGATCGGTGCCCTGCTCGGCCTGGTACTGGCGATCATCGTCGGTTTCCTGATCTACAGCGGCAGCATGCGCCTGAACCTGTCGGCGTTCTTCAAGTGGACCGGCCTGTTCATTCTGGTGGTCGCCGCCGGGATTCTCGCCAACTCGGTGCAGGCGCTGCATGAAGCCGGTCTGTGGAATCACCTGCAAACCGTGCTGTTCGACTTTAGCGCCACGCTGCCGATGGATGGCCCGCTGGGCTCGGTGCTGGCCGGCATGTTCGGTTATCAGGATGCGCCGACCGTCAGCACCCTCGGCGCTTATCTGATCTATCTGGTGCTGGCGCTGGTGATGTTTTTCTATCCCGCCGCGCCGGCCGCCAGCGCTAAAGCAGCGCGCAAATCGAATTCCGTTTCCAGCCAATAAGGGCATCCATGTCAAAGCCTAATACTCCCCAGGCCTCCCCTCCCCGCGCCTTGCGCTGGGCGGTGGCCGGTTCGGTGGTCGTGATGATCGCCGCCGGTGGCTTGTTCTACTACGCCTCGAAAATGGCCGCGGCCAAACGGCAGCACAACCATGACGAAGTGGTGGTGAACATCAACGCGCACAGTTGCGAGCCGAACGAGCTGACGGTTCCCGCCGGTCGCGCCAGTTTCCGCATCGTCAACCGCTCCGACCGGGCGGTGGAATGGGAAATCCTCGACGGCGTGCTGGTAATCGAAGAGCGCGAGAACATCGCCCCCGGCCTGAGCCAGGTGATCAACGCCAACCTGCAACCCGGCGATTACGCGATTACTTGCGGTCTGCTGAGCAATCCGCGTGGCGTGCTGCACGTAACGCCGACCGCAGCTTCCGACGCGGCTGCGAAGGCCAAGCCGTCGATGGTCGCCTTCGTCGGGCCGCTGTCGGAGTTCCGCGTGTATCTGGCGACGCAAGGCAGCGCGCTGATCAAAGCCGTGACCGCGCTGAATCAGGCAATTGCCGGCGGCGACCTGGCCCAGGCGCAAGCGCTGTACCTGCCGGCCCGTGCCGCTTACCAGCGCCTGGCCCCGGCCGCGCAACGTCTGGCCGAACTGGACAACAGCATCAATGCCCGCGCCGATTACTTTGAAAAACGCGAACAGGATCCAGCGTTCGTTGGCTTCCACCGCGTCGAATACGCGCTGTTCCAGCAACGCAGCCTCGACAGTTTGGACCCGGTGGCCGAGCGCCTGCTGGCCGACGTCACCACGCTCAAACAACAACTGCTGGCGCAATCGCTGCCGCCGGAGCAACTGGTGAGCATCGTGGTGCGCAACCTCAACACCCTGGCCGACGTGCGTGCCGCCAGCGGTGAAGAGGAACGCTACAGCCACGGCGACCTCAACGGCTTTGCGAGCAACCTGGAAACCGCGCACAAAGTGGTCGAGCTGCTGCGGCCGATGCTGACCAAGTCGGCGCCGGATCTGTTGCCGAAAATCGACGCGGCGCTGAGCGATTTCGACAGCGTACTGAACAGCTTCAAGGTCAAGGACGGCTACGCCACTTACGACACGGTCAGCGGCGAACAACGCAAACAGATCGCCGACAAGGCTCAGGCCCTGGCTGACGCTCTGGATGGCATCGATCCCGCCCTCGGCCTTTCCGGCCTGTAAGTAGAAGACGAATACCGATGAAAGATTTGCAAAACCTCGATGTGCAACGTCGCCGCCTGCTGATGGGCATGGGCGTCGCTGGCGTCGCCCTGGCCGGTTCGGCCCTGAGCTGCCCGGCGATGGCCGCCGCACCGGCGCAAGTCACTGAAGCGCCGAGCAGTGACAAGACCGAAGACCGTCATGACTTTCATGGCGTACACCAGACCGGCATCGTCACCCCGCGCCCGGCCTCCGGCATGTTTGTTTCGTTCGACGTACTGGCCAGCGATCGCGAAGACCTCGAGCGGCTGTTCCGCACCCTCAACGAGCGCATCGCGTTCCTGATGAAGGGCGGCCCGGTGGCACAGATCGACCCGAAACTGCCGCCACCGGATTCCGGCATCCTCGGCCCGGTGGTGACCCCGGACAACCTGACCATCACCGTCTCGGTGGGCGAGTCGCTGTTCGACGAGCGCTTCGGTCTGGCCGACGCCAAACCCAAGCGCCTGCAACGCATGGTCGGTTTCCCCAACGATGCGCTGGAGGCTGATTGCTGCCACGGCGACTTGAGCCTGCAGTTCTGCTCGAACACCGCCGACACCAACATTCACGCCCTGCGCGACATCGTCAAGAACCTGCCGGACCTGCTGCTGGTGCGCTGGAAGCAGGAAGGCAGCGTGCCGCCGCAAGCCCCGGCCAAACCGGGGGTGCCGGCGCAATCGGCGCGCAACTTCCTCGGTTTCCGTGACGGCTCGGCGAACCCCGATTCCAACGATGCCAAGGCGATGGACAAGCTTGTCTGGGTGCAACCGGGCAGCGATGAGCCGGCCTGGGCGGCCCACGGCAGCTATCAAGCGGTGCGGATCATCCGCAATTTCGTCGAGCGCTGGGATCGTACGCCGCTGCAGGAACAGGAAAGCATCATCGGTCGGGTCAAGACCACGGGCGCACCGATGGGCGCTAACCATGAAACCGAAGTCCCGGATTACAGCAAGGACCCGGAGGGCAAGCTGACCAAGCTCGACGCACACATTCGCCTGGCCAACCCGCGCACCGCTGCGAGTCAGGCCAACCTGATCCTGCGTCGGCCGTTCAACTACTCCAACGGCGTGAACAAGAACGGCCAGCTCGACATGGGGCTGCTGTTCATCTGCTATCAGGCCGATCTGGAAAAAGGCTTTATCACCGTGCAGACCCGGCTCAACGGCGAGCCGCTTGAGGAATACCTCAAACCGGTCGGCGGCGGTTATTTCTTCACCCTTCCAGGTGTCACCGGCGACAAGGATTTCATCGGTCGCTCGCTGCTCAACGCCACACAACCCAAAACAGCTGCATAACCATAAAAACCCTCGGAGCCGCTCCATGAAAAAGTCGCCACTCGCGTTACTGCTGACCCTCGGTTTGCTCAACACCCCGTTTTCGGCGTTCGCCGCGACGGCGCCACTGGATCTGGTCGGCCCGGTGTCGGACTACAAGATCTACGTCACCGAGCAACTGGATGAACTGGGCAGCCACACCAAACAATTCACCGATGCGGTGAAGAAAGGTGATCTGGCCACCGCGCAAAAACTCTACGCACCGACCCGCGTCTACTACGAGTCGATCGAGCCGATTGCCGAGCTGTTCAGTGACCTCGATGCATCCATCGACTCCCGCGTCGACGACCACGAAAAAGGCGTGAAGGCTGAAGACTTCACCGGTTTCCATCGCATCGAATATTCGCTGTTCTCGGAAAAGACCACCGAAGGCCTGACCGCCCTGGCGGACAAGCTCGACAGCGACGTCAAAGACCTGCAAACCCGCGTCGCCGGCCTGACCTTCCCGCCGGAGAAAGTCGTCGGTGGTGCCGCCGCGCTGCTGGAAGAAGTTGCTGCGACCAAGATCTCCGGTGAAGAAGACCGCTACAGCCACACTGACCTGTACGACTTCCAGGGCAACATCGACGGCGCGAAGAAAATCGTCGACCTGTTCCGTCCGCAGATCGAGAAACAGGACAAGGCGTTCGTCGCCAAAGTCGACAAGAACTTCGCCACCGTGGACAAGATCCTCGCCAAGTACAAGACCAAGGACGGTGGTTTCGAGACGTATGACAAGGTGAAGGATAACGATCGCAAGGCGCTGGTTGGCCCGGTCAATACCTTGGCTGAAGACCTGTCCACGTTGCGTGGCAAGCTGGGTCTGAACTGAGTTTTTGTAGCGCCTGATCCGGCCCCTTCGCGAGCAAGCCCGCTCCCACACTAGGCCTGTGTCGATCACCTTGTTTGTGGTCAACACAGCCCCCTGTGGGAGCGGGCTTGCTCGCGAAAGCGGTCGAAGCCGAACCGAATAATCTGAAGGGTTACAAAATCCGGTAGAGCAACCGCTCGATCCGCACCCGACTCACCCGCTTGAGAAACTTCGCCACCCCCGCCGGGTACTCCGGCAGTGTCTCCAGGTTCTGGAAGCTGGCAATCCGCGTGGTGTTGCGGAAAATCTCCTCCTGCTCCTTCGCCCGTGGCGCCAGCCACTCGCCCTGCGGATCATCAATCAGCAGCGCATTTTCCAGGTCGAGGCGGAACGCCCGTGGATTGAGGTTGTTGCCGGTCAGCAGTGTATAGCGCTGGTCGACCCACATGCCTTTGAGGTGATAGCTGTTGTCGCCGTCACGCCACAGATGCAGGTTCAACTGGCCGCTGTCGATATTGCGCTGATGCCGCTTGGCAAAGCGTCGCAGGCTGATTTCGTACAGATACGGCAACGCCGCAATCACCTTGAACGGTTCGCTCGGCGGAATGTAGAAATCGTTGGCCGTCTTGTCGCCAACCACGATGTCGATCTTCACCCCACGGGCCAGCGCGCGGTTGACCTCGCGGATGATCGGCAGCGGCAGGTTGAAGTACGGGGTGCAAATCGTCAGCTGCTGTTGCGCACTGGCGATCAGTTCGACAATCACCCGGTTCAACGGGTTGTTCTTGCCCACGCCGAGCAACGGACTCACCGACAGGCCGGTGTGCGCCGTGCTGCCGGCACTGGTGTCGTACGCGGCATATTTGAGACGGCTGCGCAGATCGCCAATGTCGTTGCGCAGGCTGCGGGTGGTCGGCAGGTTCGGCAGGTCGAGGCGATGCACAGCCTTGGATTCGATCAGGCCGTGCTTGACCAGATGGTGCATCGAATCCGCCAGTTCGCGGCTGTGCAGCACGTGGTAGCGGTCGAAACGGTACTTGTCGAACTTGTGCAGGTAGACGTTGTTCAGGCTGGCCCCGCTGTAGACCACGCAATCGTCGATCACGAAGCCTTTCAGATGCAGGACGCCGAACAGTTCGCGGGTCTGCACCGGCACGCCATAGACCGGCACTTCACTCTGGTGCGTGCGGGTCATTTCCTGATACCACGCCGAATTGCCCGGCTGTTTGCCGGCACCAATCAGCCCGCGCTGGGCGCGCAGCCAGTCGACGACCACGACGACTTCCAGCTCCGGGCGCTTGAGCTTGGCGGCGTGCAAGGCATCGAGGATTTCCTGACCGGCCTCGTCGTGCTGCAGATACAGCGCAACGATGTAGATGCGCCGGGTCGCCTCGGCGATTTTCTCCAGCAGGCAACGACGGAACTCGGCGGCGCCGGACAGAATGGTCACGGCCTCGGCAGTCAGCGGAAAGCTGCGCAGTTTGGGCAGCAAAGAGCGTTTGAAAAGCAACGGCATAGGGCTCGCAATGGGTCGAATCCGAAGAACCCGAGAGCTTACACCATCAACCGGTTCGGGTCTTGTGAGGGTCTGTAAAGAGATCAAAAGATCGCAGCCTGCGGCAGCTCCTACACTGATCCCTGTAGGAGCTGCCGCAGGCTGCGATCTTTTGACCTTAAAAACAACTTGCGAAAGGAGAACGATCGTTCTACTGTTCGCCACATGAACGAAATCACTGACACCTCGACCCGCGACATCATTCTGGATGTCACCGAAAAGTTGATCTACAAAAGTGGCATCTCGGCCACCGGCATGGATCTTCTGGTGAAAACCGCTGGCGTCTCCAGAAAGAGCATCTACCGCTACTTCGCCAACAAGGAGGAGTTGACCGTCGCCGCCTTGCAACGCCGCGACGTGCGCTGGATGCACTGGTACCGCAGCGCTGTGGATCAGGCCGAAACCCCGGCCGAGCGCCTGCTCAACCTGTTTACCGTGCTCAAAAGCTGGTTCGCCTCGGAAGGCTTCCGCGGCTGCGCCTTCATCAATACCAGTGGCGAAACCGGTGATCCCGAGGACCCGGTGCGCCAGGTCGCCAAAGACCACAAACAGAAGCTGCTCGACTACCTGTGCGAGCTGTGTACCGAACATGGCGTCGAAGATCCGCAGCGTCTGGCCAGACAGTTGCTGATCTTGATTGACGGCGCCATTACCGTAGCGCTTGTGATGGGTGATCACAGTGCCGCTGATAATGCGCAATGCATGGCGCGTAAGTTATTGGACCTGTAACGCCTTAAATAAGCCTGACCGTTGTTTAATCGTTAATTAGTCCGGGAGACTGAACATGTCGACTGCTGCCCAAGTGCGTCCACCGCTACCGCCGTTCAATCGCGAATCGGCGATCGAAAAAGTTCGTCTGGCCGAGGATGGCTGGAATTCCCGCGATCCCGAAAAGGTATCGCTGGCCTACACCCTCGACACCCAATGGCGTAACCGCGCCGAGTTCGCCCACAACCGCGAAGAAGCCAAGGCCTTCCTGACCCGTAAATGGGCCAAGGAACTCGATTACCGCTTGATCAAAGAACTCTGGGCCTACTCCGACACGCGGATTGCCGTGCGCTACGCCTATGAATGGCATGACGATTCGGGCAACTGGTTCCGCTCTTATGGCAATGAGAATTGGGAGTTCGATGAGCACGGGCTGATGTTCCAGCGCTATGCCTGCATCAACGACCTGCCGATCAAGGAAAGCGAGCGCAAGTTCCACTGGCCGCTGGGACGGCGTCCGGATCATCATCCGGGGCTTTCCGATCTGGGCCTCTAAGTTCACATAGATCGAAAATGTGGGAGCGGGCTTGCTCGCGAAGGCGTCGTGTCAGTCAATATTCATGTAACTGGCACACCGCTTTCGCGAGCAAGCCCGCTCCCACATCGGGTTTGTGGTTCAGGCGACGGCGGCAGTCTTTTCAGCCTCCAGCTCCCGCACCAGCGGCAACACCTTCTTGCCGAAATACTCCACCTCCTCCTGAAAGTGCAGGAACCCCGCCAACACCAGATCCACCCCTACCGATTTCAACGCCACAATCCGCTCGGCAATCTGCAGCGGCGTGCCGATCAGGTTGGTCTTGAAGCCATCGTTGTACTGCACCAGATCCTCGAACGTCGATTTTGCCCAGTTGCCCTCACCCTCCGGTGACGCCCTGCCCGCCTGCTTCGCCGCGTCGCCAAAGGCGTTCACCGCTTCCGGGTCAGCCTGTTCGATGATCTGCGCCAACACGGCGCGGGCCTCTTCTTCGGTGTCGCGGGCGATGACGAAAGCGTTGACGCCGATCTTCACTGAATGATTGTTGGCCGCCGCTTTCGCCCGGATGTCATCGACCTGAGCCTTGATCCCCTCGACGCTGTTGCCGTTGGTGAAATACCAGTCCGAGACCCGTGCGGCCATATCGCGTGCCGCGCGTGAACTGCCGCCCTGGAAGATCTCGGGGCGGCCCAGCGGTTTCGGTTTGAGGCTGTAGTTGTCGAAGCGGTAAAAGTCGCCGCGAAAAGTGAAGTTGTCCTGACTCCAGATCCCGCGCAGCGAGCGGATGAATTCCTCGGAACGCCGATAACGCTCGTCGTGTTCCAGCCAGTGCTCGCCGATTGCCTGAAACTCGCCTTTGAACCAGCCGCTGACGATATTCACCGCAATCCGGCCGTTGGTGAGCTGATCAATCGTCGCCATCTGCTTGGCCGCCAGCGCCGGTTGCCAAGGTCCCGGCAAAATCGCCGCGATCACCTTCAGCTTGGTAGTAGCCGCCAGCAGCGCATGACTGAACGCCACCGACTCATGCTGGAACTCGGCACCGTAACCGGCGGTAAAACGGATTTGCGTCAGGGCATACTCGAACCCCGCCGCCTCGGCGAGTTGCGCCAGTTTGCGGTTGTAGTCGATACCCCAGTCGGTGCGCTGCTCGATCTTGCTGACCACCAGACCGCCACTGACGTTCGGCACCCAGTAGGCGAATTTCACGGCTTGCTTGCTCATCGGCGTGTCCTCGGGACATTGGGAAGGTCAATGGGTCAGAGCAGCAAGCGTGCCAGCCTCCAGAGGCCCGGTTTAATTGGGCTTGAGGCTGATGGAATTGCATTATTGGAGGGTGATTTGTTGCCGAGGTGTTGGGTGGGCAACAGTTGAATAAGGCCGTGTTTGAGCTGGCCTCATCGCTGGCAAGCCAGCTCCCACAGGAATCTCTAGTGAACACAAATGTTGCGAACATACCGAAAACCTGTGGGAGCTGGCTTGCCAGCGATGAGGCTTTACGGGTCGCCGCAACACTTGGAAATGAGTAACATGTCAGCCCTTCCCCGCAGCCCCTCTGCGCCCTGCCGAATAAGCCGATTCCATGCCTTTCGAACTCAGCGTTGACCTTACCACCCTGGCCGTTCTGGCCCTTGTCGCTTTCATTGCCGGTTTCATCGACGCCATCGCCGGCGGCGGCGGACTGTTGACCACCCCGGCACTGCTTACCGCCGGCCTGCCGCCGCACCTGGTGCTGGGCACCAACAAACTCAGTTCGACCTTCGGCTCGGCCACCGCCAGTTTCACCTTCTATCGACGCAAACTGTTTCACCCCCGGCAGTGGATGCACGCGATCGTCGGCACCCTGGTCGGCGCGCTGACCGGCGCTGTCGTCGCGCACTACCTGCCGGCGGAATGGCTGAACAAGATGCTGCCGGTGATCGTCTTCGCCTGTGGCCTGTATCTGTTGTTCGGCGGCACGCCCAAAGCGCCGCTGGACAGTGACGCGCCGATCAAGAAGAAATGGCAATCGACTCAAGGCTTCAGCCTCGGTTTCTACGACGGCGTGGCCGGCCCCGGCACTGGCGCGTTCTGGACCGTCAGCAGCCTGCTGCTCTACCCGATTGACCTGGTCAAGGCCAGCGGGGTGGCACGGAGCATGAACTTCGTCAGCAACATTGCCGCGCTGTCGGTGTTCGTGTTTTCCGGGCAGGTGGACTGGATCATCGGCCTGAGCATGGGCCTGTCGGTGATGGTCGGCGCATTCTTCGGGGCGCGCACCGCGATCAGCGGCGGCGCCAAGTTCATTCGTCCGGTGTTCATCACCGTGGTACTGGGCCTGACCGTGCGCCTAGCCTGGCAACACTGGTTCAGCGTGGCCTAAGCGGCGCGCCACGTAGACGTCGATCAGGTAACGGGCAATCGATTTTGACGCCGGTAACGGCGGCAAATCGTGCACGTTGAACCACTGGGCGTCTTCGATCTCGTCTTCCTGACAGATGATCTCGCCACCCGCATATTCGGCATGGAAACCCAGCATCATCGAATGCGGGAACGGCCAGCACTGGCTGCCCATGTACTGAATGTTCTTCACCTCGATGCTGACCTCTTCGCGCACTTCGCGAATCAGGCAGTCTTCGGCTGACTCGCCCGGCTCGGCGAAGCCCGCCAGCGTGCTGTAGACCCCGGTGACGAAACGCGGTGAGCGCGCCAGCAGGATCTCGTCACCACGGGTGACCAGCACGATCATGCTCGGCGAAATCCGTGGATAGCTGCGCAAGTCGCACGGCTGGCAATACATCGCCCGTTCGCCCGGCACCTGCGTCATCGCCTGCCCGCAGTTGCCGCAAAACCGATGCTCACGGGCCCAGGTGCCGATCTGCGCGGCATAGCCCAGCACTTTATAGACGGTGTGATCGCCTTCGAGCATGAACGCCCGCAGGCCTTTCCAGTTGCAGCCCGGCACCTCGCTGGAACTGCGCAACTCCAACAGATACACCGGCTCGCCATCGAGGTGGCCGATGCCGTGTTCGGTGAGGATCGACAAGTCCTGACGCTTGAGCCATTCCCGCGGGAACAACGCGCCGTTGTCATCGAACAGAAAGCCTTCGGGGCTGCGCGCCACGGCCCAGCCGCCGGGTTGATCGGTGTCCAGTACTGCAGTGATCCAGCGAGCTGTCATGGTTTCTCAATCCAGAAATTCGGGTTTCTGTTTACTCATATGGGCGGCCATGGCCACGCGCAAGTCGGTGGATTGCAACATGGCGGCGTTCCAGGTGGCAACGTATTCGAGCCCGTCGTCGATCCGGTGGTCGCGCATGTAGCTGATCATTTCCTTGGTGCCGGTGACCGCGATGGGCGATTTGCCGGCGATGTCGCGGGCAATGTCCATCACGCCTTCGAGCAGCAGCTCCTTGTCGGCGTAAACACGATTGACCAGGCCGATGCTGCGCGCTTCTTCTGCGCCGAAGGTGCGCCCGGTGTAAGCCAGTTCACGCAGCATGCCGTCACCGATGATCCGTGGCAACCGTTGCAACGTGCCCACGTCGGCGGCCATGCCAATGTCGATTTCCTTGATCGAGAACTGCGCGTCCTCGGCGGCGTAACGCATGTCGCAGGCGGCGATCAGGTCGATGGCGCCACCGAGGCAATAGCCCTGAATGGCCGCAAGCACTGGTTTGCGGCAATTGTCGACGGCGTTGAACGAGGCTTGCAGGGTAAGGATCTTGCGCCGCAGCAGGCGCGCGTTACGGCCGACGTCCTTGCCCAGTTCATTGGCGACGCCAGCGAGCATCATCAGGTCGATGCCCGAGGAAAAGTGTTTGCCGTTACCGCTCAGGACCACCACCCGCACTTCGTCGGTGTCGTCGATCCACTGGAAAATCTCGACGATCTCGCTCCAGAACGCGGCGTTCATCGAGTTGATCTTTTCCGGACGATTGATCTGCACATGCGCGATGTTGTCGGCCAGTTCGACGCTGAAGGCGGTGTATTGAGTCATGGCAGTGATCCTTTACCGGGCAGAAAATGAGGCCCGAACTATAACAAGGCATCACGATGGCGGTTCGGCCAAATGCGGGACTGACTCCAACAAGGAGATTTTTGCCGCGCCTTGATCTCTGTAGGAGCTGCCGAAGGCTGCGATCTTTTGAATTTCAAGATCAAAAGATCGCAGCCTTCGGCAGCTCCTACATGGATTGATGACACCCACTTGCCCCTGTGGGAGCCAGCCTGCTGGCGATGAAGTCACCGCCGGTCTAACCGCCCTTCACCGCCACATACGCCGCCGTCTCATAAGGCACGGTCAGCACATGCCGCCCACGCAACGCAGGCTCCGCGGCAATCAACGCTCGGATCTGCTCATCGACCTTGTCCCGCTGCGCCTGCGGCAATGCCGCGATGAAACTGGTGGAGCGCACCCGATTGAAAATCACATCCTCCGGCGAACCGGTATGTCCATGATGAAACTGCTGCAACTGCAGCGCGCCAAACGCCGGATGCGGAAACGCCTGGCGCCACTGGCCGGTGTAATAACGCGGCGTGTCCCCCTCCAGCGCATTGACGATCGCATCGAGTTTCGGCACCCAACTGACCTGCGTATCGCGCAGATTCCAGATCAGCCCGAGCCTGCCGCCGGGCTTGAGCACCCGGGCAATTTCGCTCAGGGCTTCGGCCGTGGCGAACCAGTGAAACGCCTGCGCGCAGACCACCGCATCCACCGACGCGTCGGGCAATGGCAGATCCGTGGCGGTGCCGCTCACCGCCAGCACCTGCGGCCAGGCGGCGGAGAGTTTTTCCAGCATCTGCGCCACCGGCTCCACGGCGATTACCTGCGCATCCGTGGCCGCCAGCCGTCCAGTGAACTTGCCGGTGCCGGCCCCCAGATCGATGACGGTCTTGTGACTGTCCAGGCCCAACGTCTGGGTCAACCACTGGCTGACCTGCGGCGGATAGTCGGGGCGACCCTTGACGTAGGTGTCGGCGGCAGTCTTGTAGCCGGCGGCAGCGGAATGATGGACCTGATCTTTCATGGCAGTTCCTCGTGTGTCAGCGCTGGGTCATGGCAAAGCACTGGATGGACGGCTGGCGTTCCTGAGCATAACGCCGCGATTTGCGCGTACCTTGAACAGAGCCTGACAAAGCAATGAATAAAATTCCGTGCTGTGGTGTTCAAAGTGAAACATAACCCTCTGTGGAGCCTTGCCCATGACTATCCGTTCCGTTATGTTCGCCGCCCCGTTGCTGCTGGTAGCCGCGTTATCCACGTCGATGGCGTTTGCCAACGGTGATGAAGACGCCCCCGTGCAGAAGCCCAATTGCCCCAAAGGCCAGGTCTGGGACAGCAAATCGCAGAAATGCGTGATGCAGACCAGCAGCGCCGTGCCGGATGCCGATCGGACCGATTACGCCTACAGATTGGCCAAGGACGGTCGATACGAAGAAGCCCTGGCCCTGCTTGACACCTTGAAACAACCGAACACCGCCAAAGCCCTCAACTATCGCGGTTACGCCACGCGAAAACTGGGGCGCACCGATGAGGGCATCGGCTATTACCTGCAATCGGTAAAGCTCGATCCGCATTACGCGCAAGTGCGTGAATACCTCGGCGAGGCCTATGTGATCAAAGGGCGCGTCGACTTGGCGCAAGAGCAGTTGCAGCAGATCAAAACGATTTGCGGCACGTCCTGCGAGGAGTACCAGGACCTGGCAGAAGCCATCAACGATTCATCGAAAACCTGAAATAGATAAAGGAACGCCATCATCGTCAGCGATCAGGCATTCAGAGCGGAACTCGGACAGCATCTGGCGCGACTGTGGCGCTACGGTCTGTTGCTGTCGCGCAATCGGCACGTGGCCGAGGATCTGGTGCAGGCCACGTGCGTACGGGCGTTGGAGCGTGCCGGGCAATATGTCGCCGGCACGCGCATGGATCGCTGGCTGCTGAGCATCCTGCATTCGATCTGGCTCAACGAAGTGCGCTCGCGCCGGGTGCGTCAGGGCGCAGGTCAGGTCGATGCCGACGGACAACTGGCCTTCGACGGCGAGTACGCCGCGCAGACGCACGTGATGGCGGCGCAGGTGATCCGGCGGGTTGACGCCCTGCCGGAAACCCAGCGCGAAACCGTTTATCTGGCCTACGTCGAAGGCCTGTCCTACCGCGAAGTCGCCGAGATCCTGCAAGTGCCGATCGGTACGGTGATGAGCCGTCTGGCCACCGCACGCCTGAAACTGGCTGAATATCCGCCCCTGCAAGCCGTGCCGAAAACCACCGGAGGTGACCGCCCATGAACAAGCCCTCCGACGAACAACTGGTGGCCTACCTTGATGATGAACTGGACCCCGCGTATCGCAGCCAGCTCGACAGCGCGATTGCCGACGACCCGATGCTCAGCCTGCGCGTGCAATGGCTCGAACGCAGCAGCTTGCCGTACAAGGAGGCTTATGACGAACTGGCGCAACAGGCGCCACTGGAGCGTTTGCAGGCGCGCCTCGACGCCATCCCCGCCCCCCAGCGCCCGGGCCTGAGCCGACGCTGGTTCATCGGCGCAGCCGCCGCGAGTCTGCTGGCTGGCGGCGTATTGGCCGATCGTCTGTTCATCGCCTGGCAGTCACAGCAAGCGCATAACTGGCGCGCCTTGGTCGGCGACTATATGGCGCTGTATGTGCCGCAGACGCTCGATCACTTGCCGAGCGACGAAGCCAGCCAACGGGCGCAATTGCGTACGGTGGATGCGCGACTCGGCCTGAACCTGTCTGCCGCAATGCTGAAGCTGCCGGGCGCCGAACTCAAACGTGCACAATTGCTCGAGTACGACGGCGTGCCAATTGCGCAACTGACCTATCTGGACGCCAGGCACGGACCGCTGGCCCTGTGCGTGATCCGCTCCAACAGCGGCAGCCAGCCACTGGCGCACGAACGGCGGCATGAAATGAACGTGGTGTACTGGACCGAAGGCGAGCACGCGTGGATGTTGATCGGACACAACCCGGCGCCGGAGCTGGAAGACTTCGCCAGGCGCCTGATCGAACGGTTGAGCGCATGATTGCCGCGGCTACTATGCTGAGCGCGTGATTATCCGAGGAAGAACCACCGATGCAGATTTCACCCCGCACTGCCCTGCTGGTCATCGACGTTCAGAACGACTTCACCCCCGGTGGCCAACTGGCCGTCCCCGAGGGCGATCTGATCGTACCGCTGATCAATCGTCTCGGCGATCTGTTCAAACAGGTGATCATTGCCCAGGACTGGCACCCAAGCGGCCACGCGTCGTTTGCCTCCAGCCATCCCGGGCGCAAACCGTACGAGGTGATTCAGTTGCCCTACGGCGAGCAGAAACTCTGGCCGGATCATTGCGTGCAAGGCACTGCCGGGGCCGAGTTTCACGCCGAATTGCACCTGCCGCATGCGCAACTGATCATCCGCAAGGGCTGCAACCCGGACATCGACAGCTATTCAGCGTTTCTCGAAGCGGACCGGCGCACCACCACGGGGCTGGCCGGTTACCTGAAAGAACGCGGAATCGACACGGTGTACATGGTCGGTCTGGCATTGGATTTCTGCGTGATGTTCTCGGCGCTGGATGCGCGGGCGGCGGGGTTCAATACGATTGTGCTGCTGGATGCCTGTCGCGCCATTGATATGGATGGCTCACTGGCGGCGGCGATGGAACGAATGCACACAGCCGGAGTTGGCCTGATTCAATCGCACCAACTCATCTGACCAACACGTTCCCTTGTAGGAGCTGCGGCACGCTGCGATTTTTTGCTGTTGCGTTCAAAAATCAGAATCAACAGATCGCAGCCTCGTTTCACTCGACAGCTCCTACAGGGGTTTGATGCTCAACTGGCGGTGGGCAACCACTGACCAGCCTAAAACCCCTGTGGGAGCGGGCTTGCTCGCGAAAGCGGTGTATCAGATAAATCTATGTCGACTGATGCTCCGCCTTCGCGAGCAAGCCCGCTCCCACAGGTTTTCGGGTCAAGCCAGGGTCGGCATCCACTACCTGAATCGCGCCCCACCCAACGGTGAGCTTTCTACTGTCAGAGTGCAGACGGCCAGGATTGGCCTGATTCAATCGCACCAACTCATCTGACACAGCAACCGCATCCTTGTGGCGAGGGAGCTTGCTCCCGCTCGGCGGCGAAGCCGTCGCAAAAACGGCAAATGACGCCTGGCTACAGATTGCCTAGGGCCGCTTCGCAGCCCAGCGGGAGCAAGCTCCCTCGCCACAGTTTTTTCCTCACTTTATTCAGGCAGTAGTAGGCAACCACAACCGGAACCGCGCCCCACCCAACGGCGAGCTTTCTACCGTCAGCGTCCCGCCTTGCGCCTCCAGCGCTCGGCGGCTTATCGCCAGGCCCAGACCGAAGCCACCGGTGGCGCGGTCACGGCTGCGATCAAGGCGATAGAACGGTTCGAAAATCCGCTCGCGCTCGTCATCCGGGATGCCGATGCCATCGTCGTCGACCCAGATGCCGCAGCCATCGGGGCTGACCTGCACACCAATCTGAATGCGCTTTTCGCAATAGCGCATGGCATTGCGCAGCAGATTCTGGATCGCCCGAGCAGTCAGGCGCGGATCCAGCGAAAAACGCTCGAGTTGGCCATGCAGCAACACGTCGATGACGATGTCCGGTGATTCCAGTTCTTCATCGACGCTGCCCAGAATGCTGTCGATGAACTCGTCCAGCGACACCTCGACCTGTTCCGGTAATTGCGCCGGATTCTGCAAGCGGCTGTAAGACAGCAACTCCAGCACCAGCTCATCCAGTTCACGAATGTGCGCCACCAGCCCTTGCAGGCGTTCGCGGCTGGTCGCCGGCAAGTCATCGGACAGCGCCAGCGCCAGGCCGAAATCCAGCCGGGTCAGCGGCGTGCGCAATTCGTGGGACACCGCATTGAGCAAGTCACGCTGCTGGTTGAGCAGGTCCTCGATGTCGCCGGCCATGGTGTCGAACACGTTGGCCAGGCTACCGATGTTGGAACTGGCAGGCAGTTGCGTGCGCTCGCTCAAGTGGCCCTTGCCGAAGCGTTCGGCCGCGACCTTGAGGCGTTCCAGATCGCGCCAGTGCGGGCGAATCCACAACAACAGGCAAGCGAGCATGCTCGCGCCGATCAGCACGTTGATGCTCCAGTACAACAAATTGACGTCCAGCGGATCCGGCGGCACCACCATTTGCACGGCGACATCATCGTTCAGCGGCGTGACCGCCAACGTGCGCCAGCCCCAATCGCCAATGCGCACCACGTTTTCCCCAGCGCGCAGACGCGCCTGTTCGGGGGCGCTGAACCCGGCGTCGTCAATGCGCGCCAGAGCGATGTGCAACGGCTGGAAATCCTTGTCCATCGACTGCGCCAACGCCGGCCACTGATCCTGCGGCACCGCGCGAAACTGGCGAGTGATCAGCGATTGCAGGCCACGCGAATAGTCGAGGTTGTAGGTGATGAAGCGCTCGCGGAACGCCATGACCACCAGATCCGGCACCAGATAGATCGCCGCGCTGTAGGAGACGATCGTCACCAGATACAGGCGGAACAGGATTCTGAACATCAGCTCAGCATTCCCACTCGGAACGGCTGAACAGGTAGCCCTTGCCCCACACGGTCTTGATCTTGCGCGCCTCGCCGGCGTGGTCGTCGAACTTGCGCCGCAGCTTGGAAATCGCCACGTCCACCGAGCGATCAGTGCCGTTGAACTCGATGCCGCGCAAGCGCTGCAGGATCTGATCGCGGCTCAGCACCTCCCCGGCATGCCGGGCCAGCACCACCAGCAAATTGTATTCGCCGCTGGACAGCTCCACCGGTTGCTCGCGCCAGGTCACGGTGCGCTCGGACAAGTCGATGCACAGATTGCCCATGACAATCCGGTCATTGACGGTCAAGGGCTCACCGAGGCTGCTGCGCCGCAGCAAAGTCCGCACCCGGGCCAGCAGAACCCTTGGCTCGCAGGGTTTGGTGACGTAATCGTCGGCGCCCATTTCCAGGCCCAGTACCTGATCGTGACTGTCGTCGCGGGCGGTCAGCATCAGGATCGGCAGCGTCGCCGAATCGGCCCGCAGCAAGCGGCAGACTTGCAGGCCGTCGAGGCCCGGCAGCATCAGGTCGAGGATCACCAGATCCGGCGGATTGATCCGTGCCCGTTCGCGCACGTGGTCACCACGGCCGATCACGCTGACGGAGTAGCCGTTGCGCTCCAGGTAGCTGGAAATCAGTTCGGCGAGGGCGGTGTCGTCTTCGACCAGGAGGATGTTGGGCATGGGGTGTTCCAGGAAAGTGCTGTGGCGACTGTTTGGGCCTCATCGCGAGCAGGCTCACTCCTACAAGGTGCGTGTCTGACACAGTTCCAATGTAGGAGTGAGCCTGCTCGCGATGGCGGTTTATCTGTCGCAATAAATTTCAAGGCGTAAAGGATATACGTCCTCACCCGTCCCTGAGTAAAACCCTTACACAATTTCACACAGCGCCTACAAAACTTCACCGCTACCCTCGGCGTCAGGCCTTAGGATGCGGGCTTCAATATTGGGGGTGGTACATGTCGAAAAATCTGCTGGCCGGGCTCGGCCTGATCGCCGTTGCGCTGTTGCTCGGCGCCTGTGATTCGTCCTCGAAGGCCGAAGAGGAAGCGCCGCCGGCCACCGTGCGCATCGAGACCATCGAGGCCCGCCCCCTGTCGATCAGCAGCGAACTGAGCGGGCGCATCGCTGCGCCACGGATCGCCGAAGTGCGTGCCCGGGTGGCCGGTGTGGTGCTGCAACGCACCTTTCGCGAAGGCAGCGACGTGAAAAAGGGTGATGTGCTGTTTCGCATCGACCCGGCGCCGTTCAAGGCCGACCTGGACAGCGCTGAAGCCGCGCTGCGCAAGGCCGAAGCCAATGCGTTCCAGGCGAAGTTGCAGGAGCAACGCTACGCGCAGTTGATCGACGACAAGGCCATCAGCGCCCAGGACTACGACAACGCCCGCGCCAACGCCCGGCAAACCGCCGCCGACGTCGCGGCCAATAAAGCCGCCGTGGAGCGCGCGAAGCTGAACCTCGGCTACGCCACCGTCACCGCGCCGATTTCCGGACGTGTCGGCCGGGCCCTGGTCACCGAAGGTGCGCTGGTCGGGCAGAACGAAACCACGCCGCTGGCGCTGATCCAGCAGCTCAACCCGATCTACGCCGACCTCACCCAGTCGACCCGTGAACTCAACGAACTGCGCCGCGCCTTCCGTTCCGGGCAATTGCAGGAAGTCGGTCAGGATCAGGTCAAGGCCACGCTGATTCAGGATGACGGCAGTCTCTATCCGCTGCCGGGCAAATTGCTGTTCAGCGACATCACCGTTGACCCGGGCACCGGCCAGATCATTTTGCGCAGCGAGTTCCCCAATCCGGACCTCGACCTGCTGCCGGGCAGCTTCATCCGCGTCCGCCTGCAACAAGCGACCATCCAGCACGGCATCACCGTACCGCAACGTGCGGTACAACGTGACAGCGCGGGTATCGCCCAGGTGCTGACCGTCGACGAGCAGATGCGCGTGGCCCAGCAGCCGGTGCAACTGGGCGCGGTGCAGAACGACCGGTGGATCGTCACCGGCGGCCTCAAGCCCGGCGACCGCATTGTCATCGAAGGCCTGCAACACGCCCGCCCCGGCGAAAAAGTGCAGATCGACGACACCCCTCTTCCACTTGCCCAGACCTCTGGTCAGTAAGCAGGACGCTTTTATATGCCGCAGTTTTTTATCGATCGCCCGGTGTTCGCCTGGGTCGTCGCCCTGTTCATCCTGTTGGCCGGTGCGCTGGCCATCCCGCAACTGCCAGTGGCGCAGTACCCCGACGTCGCCCCGCCGCAGATCGAAATCTACGCGGTATACCCCGGCGCCTCGGCGCAGACCGTCGATGAAAGTGTGGTCAGCCTGATCGAAGAAGAGCTCAACGGCGCCGATCACCTGCTGTACTTCGAATCGCAGAGCAGCCTCGGCAGCGCGACGATCAAGGCCACGTTCCAGCCGGGCACCAACCCGGAACTGGCTCAGGTCGATGTACAGAACCGCCTCAAAGTGGTCGAGTCGCGCCTGCCGCAAGCGGTCAATCAGCAAGGCTTGCAGGTGGAGAAAGTCTCTGCCGGGTTTCTGTTGCTGATCACCCTGACTTCCAGCGACGGCAAACTCGATGATGTGGCGCTCAGTGATTATCTGGCGCGCAACGTGATGAACGAAATCAAACGCATCGACGGTGTCGGCAAGGCTCAGTTGTATGGCGCCGAGCGGGCGATGCGGATCTGGATCGACCCGCAGAAGCTGATTGGCTTCAACCTGACCCCGGCCGACGTCAACGCCGCCATCGTTGCGCAAAACGCCCAGGTCTCGGCGGGCAGCATTGGCGACTTGCCCAATCCGTCTTCGCAGGAAATCACCGCGACCATTCTGGTCAAGGGCCAGCTGTCGACCCCGGAAGAATTCGCCGACATCGTGCTCAAGGCCAATCCCGACGGCTCCACCGTGCGCATCAAGGATGTCGCACGGGTCGAGATCGGCAGTCAGGAATACCAGTTCGGCACGCGCCTGAACGGCAAACCCTCGACCGCCGTCGGCGTGCAACTGGCGCCGGGGGCCAATGCCCTGGCGACCGCCACTTTGATCCGGGCGAAAATGGACGAGCTGTCGCGCTACTTCCCGGCCGGCGTCGAATACAAGATTCCGTACGACACCTCGCCGTTCGTCAAAGTCTCGATCACCAAAGTCGTCTACACCCTCGGCGAGGCCATGCTGCTGGTGTTTGCGGTGATGTTCCTGTTTCTGCAGAACATCCGCTACACGCTGATCCCGACGCTGGTGGTGCCGGTGGCCCTGATGGGCACCTTCGCCACCATGCTCGCGCTGGGTTTCTCGATCAACGTGCTGACCATGTTCGGCATGGTGCTGGCCATCGGCATTCTGGTGGACGACGCCATTGTCGTGGTGGAAAACGTCGAGCGGATCATGGCGACCGAGGGTTTGTCGCCGAAAGAGGCGACACGCAAGGCCATGACGCAGATCACCGGGGCAATCATCGGCATCACGCTGGTGCTGGTGGCGGTGTTCATCCCGATGGCGTTCATGCAGGGTTCGGTCGGGGTGATTTACCGGCAGTTCTCGCTGTCGATGGCGACCTCGATCCTGTTCTCGGCATTCCTCGCCCTGACTCTGACACCAGCCTTGTGCGCCACGCTGCTCAAGCCGATTGCCAAAGGCGAGCATCACGAAAAGAGCGGTTTCTTCGGCTGGTTCAACCGCCGCTTCGAGCGACTGACCGATCGCTATCAAGGCTGGGTCGGTTACGCACTCAAGCGCAGCGGGCGCTATCTGCTGATCTACGGCGTGCTGCTGCTCGGCATGGGCCTGTGCTTTGCACGCCTGCCCTCCTCGTTCCTGCCGGTTGAGGACCAGGGTTACACCATCACCGACATTCAACTGCCACCGGGTGCCACCAAGAACCGAACGGTGCAGGTCGCCGAGCAACTTGAAGCGCATAACGCCGGCGAGCCCGGTATCAGCGACAGCGTGGTGATTCTCGGCTTCAGCTTCTCCGGCAGCGGGCAGAATGCGGCACTGGCCTTTTCTACGCTGAAGGATTGGTCGCAACGCAGCAGCGAAGATTCGGCCGGCTCGATTGCCGACCGCGCCAACATCGCCCTCAGCCAGATCAAGGACGCCATGGCGTTCTCGGTGCTGCCACCGCCTGTAGACGGCCTCGGTACGTCCAGTGGTTTCGAGTTCCGTTTGCAGGATCGCGGCGGCCTCGGCCATGCCACGTTGATGCAGGCGCGTACCGAACTGCTCGCCGCCGCAGAAAAAAGCCCGGTGCTGATGAACGTGCGCGAGAGCGCGCTCGCCGAAGCGCCGCAGGTGCAGCTGGAAGTCGACCGCAAGCAGGCCAACGCACTGGGCGTGTCGTTCGCCGACATCGGCAACGTGTTGTCTACCGCCGTGGGCTCTTCCTACATCAACGACTTCCCCAATCAGGGGCGGATGCAGCGGGTCGTGGTACAGGCCGAAGGCGATCAGCGCAGCCAGGTTGATGACCTGTTGAAAATGCACGTGCGCAACAACGCCGGGCACATGGTGCCGCTGTCGGCGTTCGTTCAGGCGAAATGGACCCAAGGCCCGGCGCAGTTAACCCGTTATAACGGTTACCCGGCGATTGCGATTTCCGGCGAACCGGCGCCCGGGCACAGCACCGGCGAGGCCATGGCAGAGATTGAACGACTGGTCGCCCAAGGGCCGAAGGGGCTGGGTCAGGAATGGACCGGTCTGTCGCTGCAGGAACGCTTGTCCGGCAGTCAGGCGCCGATCCTGCTCGGCCTGTCGCTGCTGATCGTGTTCCTGTGTCTGGCGGCGTTGTACGAAAGCTGGTCGATCCCGACTTCGGTGCTGCTGGTGGTGCCGCTCGGCGTGCTTGGCGCCGTGCTGGCCGTGACCCTGCGCGGGATGCCCAACGATGTGTTCTTCAAGGTCGGGCTGATCACCATCATCGGGCTGTCGGCGAAGAACGCGATCCTGATCATCGAGTTCGCCAAGAGCCTGTATGACGAAGGCCATGACCTGATCGACGCGACGTTGCAGGCCGCGCGCCTGCGTCTGCGGCCGATCATCATGACCTCGCTGGCGTTCATCCTCGGCGTAGTGCCGCTGGCCATCGCCACCGGCGCCAGCTCGGCGAGCCAGCAGGCGATCGGTACCGGGGTGATCGGCGGGATGATCACCGCCACCCTGGCGGTCATCTTCGTCCCGTTGTTCTTCGTGGTGGTCATGAAGCTCGTACAACGCTTTACCAAACACCACTGATCCGACTGTAGGAGCTGCCGAAGGCTGCGATCTTTTGATTTTGTTTCAGATCAAAAGATCGCAGCCTTCGGCAGCTCCTACAAAAGCACGGTCGCGTGCGCTAAGGTGCAGGGATTGATCATCACAGTGAGTCCCCATGCGCTTCCTCGCCCGCACCCACCCTCGCCTGTCCGCCGCCGCTCTGGTCGGCCTGGCCACCGGCCTGCTGGTCCCTGCCGACTCCATCGTCAGCAAAATCCTCATCGGCTGGAACGCCGGCGTCTGGACCTACCTGATCCTGATGTTCTGGCTGACCGTTCGCGCCAAAGCGCCAGACGTCAAACGCATCGCCGTCGTCGAGGACGAAAACGCCGGACTGGTACTGTTCGTGGTGTGTATCGCGGCGTTGGCCAGCCTGGCCGCCATCACTCTGGAGCTGGCCGGCACCAAGGATCTGGATACCCATCACAAACTTCTGCATTACGCGTTCACCGCTTTCACGGTCGTGGGCTCATGGCTGCTGATCGGCGTCATTTTCTGCGTGCACTACGCGCGTCTTTTCTACACCTGGGACGGCAAGGAACCCGCCCTGCGCTTTGCCGAAGGCCTGACCACGCCCAATTATTGGGACTTCCTGTACTTCTCGTTCACCATCGGCGTCGCGGTACAGACCGCCGATGTCGGCGTCGCCACCCGCGACATTCGCAAGATCGTACTGGCGCAATCGTTGATCGGTTTTGTATTCAATACGGCGATTCTGGGCTTCTCGATCAACATTGCCGCCGGGCTGTTCGGCTGATCTGACCATTCCAGGCGGCACCCTGGGTTCAATGCAAAATTGTCGCTTGAAAATGCCCTTTGTAAACTGTCAACTCTGACAGTTTACAGCCCCCCTGAAAGCAGGCTCTCATAGGCTATCCAGGATTAGGGTCATACACGGCCTTTGGATACCTTACTCAAAGTAACGGAGACCAAACCCATGAATGCTGTGATCAAACGAACCAGTTTCGCCGAAGGCAACTATGTGAACGCCGAAGCGTTTGCCAATACCGAACTGGAAGTACCGCCATTTGTTGCCAACGCCCGACTGATCAACAAAGTAAAAGCAGGCCTGAAGAAACTTGATGCACTGAGTGTCACCGCCATCCAGCGCAGTGATAAAAACACTCGTGCAACCAGCACAAGCACCCGCGAGCTTTCTTTTGTACTTCCTGCGGCACTGGCCGTGAAAACATACCAGATAAAAAGTAGCGCCGATGTGGCCTTCAGCTTTAAAAACAGTGATGGAAAAATTTACGAAGCTGTCTCGGGAGAGATTGAGATCGAGCCCGCGAACGATGACAAAAACATCAAGGGCCGCTTCAATGTCAATCTTGAGTTGCCCGACACTGAAGAAAAAACCTTTGTTCTCAAAGGCAGTTTTCAGGTCTTGAAAGCCGGCTAACGCATCGCATAAAAAAAGGAAGCATCAGCTTCCTTTTTTTATGCGCGAAACTTACAGATCAGAATTTGTAATGAGCGCCTATATTGGCGCCAAAGTCCTTGGTCACGTTATCCCCTTTACTGGTATCGACCTCAGCATGTAACTGCCAGCGGTCATTCAAGGTCCAGGCCACCCCGGTTCCAACTTCGAAACGCGTGCCTGACAAGTCATTGTTGAACTTGTTGTCATTGACCCGAACTTCATTGTTCTTCGCAAATTCCTGCACCACGGCAGCGCGGATATGCGGTTGCAGAACGCTGCCATTGGCCAGGGTCATGCCACGTCCCAACGTCACACCTGCCTTGCCCAGGAGCGAGCGAGTGGTATCGGCGTCAGCGCTCAAGCCGTTGTCCAGGCTGAAATCCTTGCCTTGCACCGACGCCGCCTGCCACTGGGTGAAGGGCTCCACGTAATAGCCGTCCGCAAGATCGATATGTTTGCCAAACTCCACCGATGCACTGACCCCAAGGTTGTTGAAACTGCCGTCGGTGCGTGAACCATCGCTCATCGAAACCTTGGCTTCATTGCGGAAACGGTTGAGTTTGGCAACGGTATCCAGGTAGTAGCCACTGTCACCAAGCCAGGTGCCGTAAACCCCGAGCGAAGTGCTGCCGATTTCCCCCGAACTGCCGCGGCTCAAATCCAGATCAGACTTGCTGTAACCAATGAAAGTACCCAGCAATACACGTTCACCGGCAATCTGCACCGGGGTGTCAAACCCCATCGCCAGGCCGTACTGGCTCTGACTGTAGCCATCACCGTAGGCGTTGTTGCTGATGCTGAAGCGATTGCCATACGATCGAATCCACCCGCCGGTTGGCGAACTGTTCGTGCGCAATTCACCCATGCGGTTGGTCAGAGAGGCCATTTCACCGTAGATAACGGTCGGCGCCGTACCAAATATCGCCATGACCGAGCGGGTCGGCGTACTCACCACTTCCTTGTCCGGGCGCAGATACCAGTCCTCACCCTCCTTGACCAGTCGATAGGTAAAAGCCCCTGCGTCGACAAACCCTGTGGGCAATCCGAATTGAGCCGTACCACCGACCGTCTGAACCACTTTGATCTGTGCATCGCTGACCGGATCCGAACCGCTACTGGCGACCACTAACTGATGACTCCCGACAGCATTGCCGGTGAGGTTCAGTAGACCGGTGGTACCCGTACCGAAGTCTGTGTCGATCCCGAAAGTGCCGCTGCCGCTGAGATTGGAGACGTTGAGCTGATAAGCGCCGAGCTGGACCTTGCCGCCATTGTTCAGCTCCAGATTGCTCACCGACTGGCTGCCCGTCATCTGCCAGAGCGCCTGATTATTGATGGAGAAGTTGTTCACATCAGTGACCTGGCCCACTAGAGCCGCCGAGTTATCAAGTGTCACCGTAGACAAGCTCTCAGGCGCGGCAGTGATGTCACCCTTCATCAAACTCTGGTTATTCAGCGAAACAGTGGCGACACGCTCAAGATTGCCGGTGAGCGATGAAGCATTGTCGATCGACACCCGCGAAGCCCCCAGAACATCGCCGAACATGTGTGCCTGATTGTTCAGGGTTGCGCTGGTGACACCCTGCAAATTACCGGTCAATGTCGCTTTGTTCTGGAGTGTGACGTTCGCCGAACCACCTGCTCCGACTACGACGTTACCGGTGAGGCGACTGTCGTCGACCAGCAGCTCGGCCGAAGCGCCCGTGCGGACCTCGAGCAGCGTACCGTTGCCGCCAATCAGGCTGGATCCATTGCGCACCGAGATGTTCGCGACGGTCGGAAAGTTCGGCGCGTTGATACCCACGACGATCGCCGAGCCGGTCTTGCCTTCGATACGGGAATTGTCCAGGACGATGCTCGATGGAATCACCGTCGATACCAGTGTGTCGGTGCCAACGGTCAGGCCATTGAGGCCACCGGTGATGCTGCTGCCGGCAGTCGCCGACAGGGAGCCCTCGAGCAGGCGGATCCCGAAACTGTTGGCACCGGTGCCTTCCACGGTAGATCCCTGCACGTTCAATTCACTGAAACGGTTGCCGGCAATCCCGCCTTGCAGACCTCTGACAGTCGTGTTGCTGCTCAGATTTACCGTAGAGCCGCCGACACTGGAAATACTGCGCACGGCCGAAATGCCAATCCCGTTCAAACTGGTGACGCTGGAGTTGTTCAGGGTTGCCGTAGCGTTGTTCAGGGCAATACCGTTCTGCAGCCCGCCCGCACCTGTCGCGTTGACTGTCGAGTTACTCAGATTGACCAATGCCCCGGTCGCACTTGTAATTCCCAGGGTAGTTGCCCCCGAACCCGTCAGCGTGGCGTTGGTCTGCACCTGCCAGACGTCCACTGGCGTACTGGCGTCGATCGTTTGAGTAGAACCAGCCGGCACGCTGGCCGCCTGGATCATGGAAGAGTTCAGTAATGCGGGAATGATGGATAGCGCCCACATACTGAGTTGAGTTCTGGAAAAGTTGAATACCGGCTTTGGCGTCATGGTTGAGTCCTACTCGAATGCATTCCAGGGGAACGAGTGACCGACTCGAGAACACTCGCAAGCCGGACAGATAAGGGCCGCCAGACTACGGACTAACCTTTCAACGATATGTAGGACAAGTCCTCAGACTAGTAGGACTTGTCCTTTTAATACGTACGAATCTCCGCATCTGAACGTACACAAGTTCGCTTCTTGCTGATGAAGGACAGAAACTTTCCCTCATCAACAAGAAGTGTCACTTGATGTATGTATTACGGAGAAACCTCCGCACGTTCTTCATCGCAATACACCAGGCTGGCATTGAGCAACTGAACAGGCACGGTAGCCTCGGCAGTTACGCCGTTGACCGTATAGGCTATGCGCGCAAATCTGCCGGCCGGCCGAGTGCTGCCATTCGGGCTTGGCAATTGAATTGCACGGATTTGCGGTGAGTACTCTGTCAGCCTGAACTCCAGATCGCCTGTCGCTGGCATCGGTGCCGAACGGGTGATGCGTGTATTAGGAATAGCCGGCGCCCCCACTGCATTTGTGGTCCGACCTTCAAATTCCAGATTCACCACCGCACCGGTCGGAATGTTGGCATCACGCCGCACACGAATTCGCAGCTGGCGCGGCAAGTAAGGCGGCATCGGACCGTTCACCACGCTCGGGTGGTTGAAACTCGGGCAGTTGATAGTGGTGGTGATACGTTCCGGAACCAGTGTGCCGGTAGGTCCACGGAAAGCAGAGACCACGATTTGCGGGGCAGGCAAGTTGATGACAATCGCTGTCACGTTGACCTTGGTGGTGACTAGCTGCTTCATCACGTTCGGACTGCCAGGGTATTCCACGGTGATATAGGCTTCTCTGGCACTCGCTCCGGTGCCGTTGCCTTCAGCAAGGATTGTCGTCCATGGCAAATCGGTTCTGACCGTTGTATCTCCGACCCGTACCGGCACCGGTTCGCCGACCTGTTTGCCCTGATAATAGAACTTGACGATTTCTCGCCCGGTGACAGGCCGGTTGGGGTCAGTCCAGATCGGCCAGTTCATCACTGCATTCAAACCGGCTTGCGCTGGGGTCAGGGTGTTGGGGAGTGGAGCGGGTGTACCTGCGCCCTGTACCACCACATTAGGAATATTGGGGTTTTCCAGATCAGGCAGATTCGGCTGCTCAGGCCCTGCGTAAGCGAAATCGATCAAACCGAATGCAGAAGGTGATACCGGGTTCGTCGCAATGGTTGGACGACTCAGTTCATAAAAGTACTCGAACTCCACCTCGTCTGCATTGTTGACGTCGCCGAAAACCTCGGCGAGCGCATCGTAATCCAGATCGAAAAGCAGCGGCCCAGGGGTTCCTGCCGGCGGGATTGTCTGTTCCGGCAGCGGAAATATTCCGGCGTCGGACATCAGGTACGGAATGATGCGGTCGCCCGGGATCGAGTTGACTGGAAAATCGATTTCCATGATGGCTTTCGATGGAGGTGGATTCACCGTAGTCAGATTGATCGAAATACGTCCATCGGCACCCGTGACCGGAATTCGCGGTGCCGCAAGAATCGGGGCTGGGGTGATAACCCGCTGGAACAGTGTGGTAATCGCTGCGTTGTTACTGATATTGCCTGGAGCGTCTGTCAGGTTGTAGGAGTAATAGTAAGTTCCCTCTGTCAACCCGCTCAAAAAACTCAAGGGGATATTGATAATCCCATCGGCGGGTAAAGGACCGTCGAACGCAGGCGTTTCACCCAACATCAACGTAAAAGTTGTCAGTTGAGAGATACAGAAGTAGCACTGATCCAGACCCGGTTCGAACTTCTGGTAAGCATGAGGAATTTCCAGGTTCAATCCGCCGGCATTGGCAGGGTCGTTCAACCAGGCATCATTGATGATCGCGGGTACAGTGGCGCCCAATGTCAGCAGAGGTGGGCGATTGCCCGTACCATTCGGACCGCCCGGTTGGCGCTGATACGGTGCAGTGAGGTCGACCAGCACAATGGCATGCGGTGCAGAAGTATCCGTGTTTTCGTAGATATCAAAAATGACCACCGCAGCTTCGTATTCGGTGTATTCGCCCGTTGAACTAAATCGCTCAATAAAGCTGGTGACTGGCGTATCGAACACGATCGGGTAGCTCCAATCCCCCCCAGGCTGGTCGGCTCGCAACTTGCTCACAACGACGTACGTCGGATCGAACTCACTGATTGGCGTCCCTTTCGGAACCACATGTAAATCGATTCTTTGCGCACCTTCAGGTCCTTGGTCAGGAACGGTCGCGAGCGTGACTGTCAGACGCTGGTCTTCTTTGAGTTGTTTGTAAGTTAACCGCCCATCCGGCAGTTGGCCCTCGATAACCGGTGTTAAAGCCAGAATGCCAGCATCATTAAACTGCATATTCATTTTTGATAACTCCATCGGTGAGTGTTTCATTGAACTATCAACGTTGTTGCCCAACGAAGAAGCGTGCGACGGCAATCTGCAAGTTTCTGGGACTAACGCTTCAGCAGTGTCGATTTCATTTAACGCCAAGGCATCTTTGTCATTTGCATCTAAGCCTGCGACCGATGCCGGACCGCAAGGAAAGTTGGAACCTGGAAGAAATCGGTCAATTTTCACCAATTCAAACGGCGAGCGACCCAGGGCGATGCCATTTCGGTAAAGCGTGTACCGTGCCGTTGCTGATGCATTGCTTTGCATCGGCTTTATATAGCGCTCGTATTTATCGCTTCCGAGTATGAAAAGTGGCCCGTCGTCTGCTTCTGCCTGAGTTAATGTTTTGTTGATTTCCAGCTTGGTTGACGGGATCGGATTTCTTCCATTAATAGCTTCGAACCCCTGCCATTCCAGAACACATTCATCATTGGCCATGAAGCGACCTGGTTGAGCCTTGACATCAATCCATACTTCCTCCCACAACTTTGGAGTCGTATTGCAATTGAGATATCCCAACCATGTGGCATGGGGAAATGTCGGCGCAGCGAGATTTTCCGGGACCGGACGGCGAACAGTGAAAGTCTGCGCGTTTGATGTATCTTCATTTCCGTTATCACCCAACGTGACCCGGTATCGCAGAACAATATCGCCGTCTCGCTGTAAATATTTTGCCGGTAACAAAAATTCCCCGGGATAACCCGCCGCAACCGGAACCGGAAAAGCATTGCTGTAGAACAACTCTTCAACGGTGGCACCCGGTTCGGTTACCCAGATTTCCAACAGATCACTGTTGCCCGGTTTAATCGAAGTGTCTGGCCACAGAGAAATCAGCAACTGGGCGCCATCGGTGGAGGCCGTTGGAGGAAGTACACCATCAGCACCCACTCCCACGATCGACAAGGGCATGGCCAACACGCCGATGGTTCCGCTGTTTTTGAATGACGACATGGCTATTTCCTGAAAGTGCGATACGTCCGCCTTGGTGAAATTAGACGCGCATCAGGTTTCCCCGCCTACTGTCATATCTGACAGGTTTTTCGACCGTTCGTCGGTTATAGAGCGCTACAGCGGGTCTTGATCGTCTGGAAAAACTTGACGGGAACTCAGCAGATGTAGTTCTCTGAAACCGGTTTCATTGTCAGGCAATGACACCGTTTGCTCATTCAAAACAAGAAGATCGCCCGATGAACGATTTCTCCGCCGCCCAGCGCAGCCGCGTGACCATGCTCGACGTTGCCGAACGCGCCGGTGTATCCAAGGCCAGCGTCTCGCGCTTCATTGGCGATGACCGCGCCCTGCTCTCAGATGCCATCGCCTTGCGCATCGAGCAGGCGATCACCGAACTCGGCTACCGCCCCAATCAAATGGCCCGAGGCCTGAAACGCGGGCGCACACGTCTGATCGGCATGCTGGTGGCCGATATCCGCAACCCTTATTCAATTGCCGTGATGCACGGGGTGGAAACTGCCTGCCGCGCGCACGGCTACAGCCTGGTGGTGTGCAACACCGACCGCGATGACGAGCAGGAACGCCAGCACCTCGCATTGCTGCGCTCGTACAACATCGAAGGGCTGATCGTGAACACCCTCGGCCATCACCGTGACGAATTGCATCAACTGCAACGGGAAATGCCGCTGGTGCTGGTCGATCGCAAGGTCGATGGCCTCGACAGCGACATGGTCGGACTGGACAACCCGCATGCGGTAGAAATGGCGCTGACGCACCTTGAACAGCGTGGCTACCGCGACATTTTATTGGTCTCCGAACCCCATGACGGCACCAGCTCGCGGATCGAGCGGGTCAACAGTTTTCAGGCGCATATTGCCCAGCGTTCCGGGTTGACCGGCGCGGTACTGGAAACCGGCGCTGAACTCGCGACTCAACTTCAACGCTTTTTAAAGCAACCGGCGAATGGCCCGAAAGCGTTGTTCTGCGCCAACGGCGTGGCGGCGCTGGCCTGCACCCTGGCCTTGCGCGAGATCGGTTGCCGGTTGTTCGAGGATGTCGGGCTGATTGCCCTGGATGATCTGGATTGGTACCCGTTGGTGGGCAGTGGGATCAGCGCCCTCGCCCAGCCGACTGAAGCAATTGGCGCGCGGGCGTTCGAGTGTTTGCTCAGGCGTCTGCGGGGGGATGTCGAGAGAACGCGCAGGGTGGATTTTGCGCCGGTGCTGGTTGAGCGGGGTTCTACCCAGGGATCTTTGCGGTGACTGTTATGGCGCCATCGCGAGCAGGCTCACTCCTACATTTGGATTGCGCTCCCCCTGTAGGAGTGAGCCTGCTCGCGATGGCGCCCGAACGCCCGACAAAGATCCATGAGATTTTTTTTGAACAAAAATGAAACCGGTTTCAGAGGTAAACAACAATGAATAAACCCGCCGTTTCCATCAGTCTGTCCAGCTACGGCGCCGAGCTTGTGCGCCAACGCGGGCAGGACTTTTTCATCGACGTGCTGGCCGCCGCCGGCGCTGATCGCATCGAGTGGCGCGAAGAGTTGCTGACCCGCGAAGTGCCGGCGCAACTGAGTGCCGCCACCCAGGCGCAGGGCTTGCAAAGCATCTACTCCTCACCCAGCGAACTGTGGCTCGCCGGTCAGGCGCGGCCCAATCCCGAACTGATCAGCGCACTGCAACATGCACAGGCATTCGGTTCGAAATGGCTGAAAGTCTCGCTCGGTTACTTCACCGACAACTGTGATCTGCAGGTGCTGCAGCAACTGCTCAACGACAGTCCGGTGCAACTGCTGGTGGAAAACGACCAGACCCTGCATGGCGGGCGCATCGAACCCTTTCAGCGCTTTTTCGCGGCCGTCGAGCAACACAACCTGCCGATCAAGATGACTTTCGACATCGGCAACTGGCAGTGGCAGGACCAATCCGCCAGCAACGCCGCACGCCTGCTCGGCCGCCATGTCGGTTACGTGCACTGCAAGGCTGTGGCCCGCCGCGCCGACGGCAAACTGGTGGCGGTGCCGCCCGCCGTCAGCGATCTGCATCTGTGGGAACAACTGCTGCGGCACATGGCCCAAGGCGTTATGCGCGCCGCCGAATACCCATTGCAAGGCGATGACCTGGTGCAGTTGACCCGCGAACACGTCGCCGCCCTCGCCCACCTCGGCCAATCGCGTCTGGAGCCTGCCCATGTCTGACATCGATATTCTGTCGTTCGGCGAAACCATGGCGATGCTGGTCGCCGAGCAGAGCGGTGATCTGGCCGCGGTCGAGCACTTTCACAAGCGCATTGCCGGCGCCGACAGCAACGTCGCGATCGGCCTGTCGCGTCTGGGTTTCAAGGTGGCGTGGCTGAGCCGCGTTGGCGCCGATTCGCTCGGACGCTTTGTGGTGGAAACGCTGGCCAGGGAAGGTCTGGATTGCAGTCACGTCGCCGTCGACAGCGCGCATCCGACCGGTTTTCAGTTCAAGTCACGTACTGACGATGGCAGCGATCCGCAGGTCGAGTATTTCCGCCGTGGCTCGGCGGCCAGTCACCTGTCCGTGCAGTCGATCAGCGACACCCTGCTCAGTGCCCGTCATCTGCACGCCACCGGGATTCCACCGGCGTTGTCGGCGACCGCCCGGGAGATGTCGTTCGAGCTGATGACGCGCATGCGCCATGCCGGGCGCAGCGTCTCGTTCGACCCGAACTTGCGCCCGAGCCTGTGGGCCAGCGAGAAAGAGATGATCCGTGAGATCAACCGCCTCGCCGCCTTCGCCCACTGGGTGCTGCCGGGCTTGAGCGAAGGTCGGCTGTTGACCGGGTTTGAAGACCCGGCGGACATCGCGGCGTTTTACCTCGATCAGGGCGCTGAAGCCGTGGCGATCAAGCTCGGGCCGCAAGGCGCGTATTACCGCACACATCTGGATCAGGGGTTTGTCGCCGGGGTGCCGGTGGCCGAGGTGGTCGACACCGTGGGTGCGGGCGACGGATTTGCCGTCGGCATGATCAGTGCCCTGCTGGAACATCAGAGTTTTGCCGAGGCGGTGCACCGCGCGAACTGGATTGGCAGTCGGGCGGTGCAGAGTCGCGGGGATATGGAGGGGTTGCCGACCCGGTCCGAGCTGATCGCTGAATTCGAGGCCGCTGATCGCGAGCAGGCTCACTCCTACATTGGATCTCCGCCAGTCATAAGTGCAGCGGCGAACACATAACCCTTGTAGGAGTGAGCCTGCTCGCGATGAGGCCCGCCAAGACAACCCGCTAATTGAACCTGCTGCGACAAAAACAACAAGCTCAGGAGCAACACCATGAAAACCGCAACCCTCGCCGCCCGCCGCTGGTGGTACATCATGCCGATCGTGTTCATCACCTACAGCCTGGCGTATCTGGACCGCGCCAATTACGGCTTTGCCGCTGCATCCGGCATGGCCGCCGACCTGATGATCACCCCGGGCCTGTCGTCATTGCTCGGCGCGCTGTTTTTCCTCGGCTACTTTTTCTTCCAGGTGCCGGGGGCGATCTACGCGCAAAAGCACAGCGTGAAGAAGCTGATCTTCTTCAGCCTGATTTTCTGGGGCGCTCTCGCCACCCTGACCGGGGTGGTGTCCAACGCCTACTGGCTGATCGTGATCCGCTTCATGCTCGGCGTGGTCGAAGCAGCAGTGATGCCGGCGATGCTGGTCTACCTGTGCCACTGGTTCACCCGTGCCGAACGCTCGCGGGCCAATACCTTTCTGATCCTCGGCAACCCGGTAACGATGCTGTGGATGTCGGTGGTCTCAGGGTATCTGGTGCAGCACTTCAGCTGGCGCTGGATGTTCATCATCGAAGGCTTGCCGGCGGTGATCTGGGCGTTTATCTGGTGGAAACTGGCTGACGACCGTCCGGCTCAGGCCAAGTGGCTGAGCGACCAGGAAAAGCACGATCTGGAAAGCGCTCTCGCCGCCGAACAGGTCGGGATCAAAGCAGTGAAGAACTACGCCGAAGCGTTCCGCTCGCCGAAGGTGATCATTCTGGCGCTGCAATTTTTCTGCTGGAGCATCGGCGTCTACGGCTTTGTGCTGTGGCTGCCGTCGATCCTCAAGGCCGGCGCGCAAATGGACATGATCGAGGCCGGTTGGCTGTCGGCGCTGCCGTATCTGGCGGCGGTGATCGGCATGCTGGCGGTGTCGTGGGGCTCGGACAAACTGCAGAAGCGCAAACGCTTCGTCTGGCCACCGCTGCTGATCGCCTCCATCGCGTTTTACGGCTCCTACGCCTTGGGCGCGGAACATTTCTGGTGGTCGTACACGCTGCTGGTGATCGCCGGCGCCTGCATGTACGCGCCTTACGGTCCGTTCTTCGCCATCGTTCCGGAGATCCTGCCGGCCAACGTCGCCGGCGGTGCCATGGCGCTGATCAACAGCATGGGCGCGCTCGGTTCGTTCGGCGGCTCGTATCTGGTCGGTTATCTGAACAGCTCCACCGGTTCGCCCGGCGCATCGTACCTGCTGATGAGCGGCGCGTTGCTGCTGTCGGTGGTGCTGACGATTTTTCTCAAGCCTGGCGCCAGTGACCGCGTCGTGGCCAAAGCCGTTGCCACGCGTCCCGTGCCGGCGCATTCCTGAAGAGATTTTTGCCCATGAAAAAACAAGTCGTGCTGTACAAGAAACTCTCGCCGGCGCTGATGACGCGCCTGCAACAACAGTGTGAAGTGACGCTGATCGAAAGCCTCGACGCCGATGGCCTGATGAAGCTGCGCGACGCCCTGCCCGGCGCCCATGGTTTGCTCGGTGCCAGCCTGAAACTCGACGCCGCGTTGCTCGATCTGGCGCCGCAGCTTGAGGCCATCGCCAGTGTTTCGGTGGGCGTCGACAACTACGACATCGACTACCTGACGCGGCGCAAGATCCTCCTCAGCAACACCCCGGACGTGCTCACCGAAACCACCGCCGACACCGGTTTCGCGCTGATCCTCGCCACGGCCCGGCGCGTGGTAGAACTGGCGAATATGGTGCGCAGCGGCCAGTGGCATCGCAACATCGGCCCGACGCATTTCGGCACCGATGTGCATGGCAAGACCCTGGGCATTATCGGCATGGGCCGCATCGGCGAAGCGTTGGCGCAGCGCGGACATTTCGGTTTTGGCATGCCGGTGATTTATCACAGCCAGTCGCGCAAACCGGCGGTCGAGGCGCGTTTTGACGCGCAGTACCGCAGCCTTGAGGCGCTGCTGCAAGAGGCTGATTTCATCTGCCTGACCTTGCCGCTGACTGCGCAGACCGAAGGTTTGATCGGCGCCGAGCAGTTTGCGTTGATGCGCCCCGAGAGCATTTTCATCAATATTTCACGGGGCAAAGTGGTGAATGAGGCGGCGCTGATCGACACGCTGCGCCACCAGCGGATTCGCGCGGCGGGCCTGGATGTGTTCGAGCGTGAACCGTTGAATCATGATTCACCGCTGTTGCAGCTGAACAATGTGGTGGCGACGCCGCACATGGGTTCGGCGACGCATGAGACCCGCGAGGCGATGGCAAGGTGTGCGGTGGACAATCTGCTGGCGGCTTTGGCTGGGGAGAAGCCGGTAAATCTGGTGAATCCGGCGGCTTGGCAGGGCTGAAATCTTCAGTGCCTGTCCGATGGTCATCGCGAGCAGGCTCACTCCTACAGGGGAATGCATTTCAATTGTAGGAGTGAGCCTGCTCGCGATGAGGCCGGGACAGGCAATACACATCGCTCAGGCACTACGCGCCTGCAACAGCTGCACCGCACACAACGCAATCCGCGCACAGGCATCCGCCAGTTTCACCCGGTCCAGCACCAGCCCGATGCGAATGTGCCCCGCCGCACTCGGCCCGAACGCTTCGCCAGCCAGCACCGATACGCCATATCCTGCCAATAACCGCTCGGCAAACGCCTGCGCGCCATACCCGGTCTGGCGCACATCGACCATCACGAACATCCCGCCATCCGGGCGGATCGGCTGCAGCCCCGGGCAGCCGCGCAAGCGTTCGCACACCAGATCGCGGCGCAAACGGTATTCCTCGCGCATCTGCGTCACTTCCGGCAGATCATTTTCCAGCGCCACTTGTGCGGCTTTCTGCACGAAATCAGGCAGACCGAACAGCATGCTCAACGACAGGTTCACCAAATGCTCGGCCAAGGCTTTCGGGCCGATCGACCAGCCAATGCGCCAGCCAGTCATGGCATGGGATTTCGACAGACTGTTAATAGTCGCCGTACGCTCGGCCATGCCCGGCAGACTCGCCGGGCTGATGTGCTCGCCCTCGTAGAGCAGATCGCTGTAGACCTCGTCGCTGATCAGCCACAAATCGTGGTGCACACACAGCGCCGCCAGCTCTTGCCAGATCAGCAGAGACAGGCTCGCGCCGGAAGGATTATTGGGGCTGTTGAGCAACATGGCGCGGGTTTTCGGCGTGATCCGCGCCGCGACATCGGCGGGATCAACGCGAAAACCATTTTGTGGCCTGACCGGCACCGGCACTACGGTCGCCCCGCAAGCGCCGAACACGCCCTCATAGGTCACGTACATCGGCTCGGCGACGATCACCTCGTCCCCCGGATCAAGCAGGCATTGCGCGACCGAATACACCGCGCATTGCGCGCCCGGCAGCACGATCACGTGCTCGGCATCCACCACCTGACCGCTGCGCCGCTGGTGGCGGGCGGCGATCAACTTACGCAGCGCCAAGCGGCCACGTACTTCGGAATAATGGGTATCGCCGGCCAACAGGCTGTCGATGGCGCCGTGAATGATCGGCAGCGGCGTGTCGAAATCCGGATCGCCCACGCTCAGCAGCAGGATATCGACACCCTCGGCGCGCAACTCCAGCGCTCGGTCGTGAATCTGCCAAGCCGCTGCTCCCTCCCCGGCGATTCGTTGGGTCAAGGCTGAATAGCGCATGTACGTCTCCTGATTGCGCGGTCTCCAGCCTTCACCCTAGGTCAAATCACAAACCGCGCCACCATGGCATTCAAATCCACCGCCAGGCGCGAAAGTTCATGGGTCGCGGCGCTGGTCTGGTTAGCCCCGGCGGCCGATTGCGTGGCCAGGTCACGGATGTTGACCAGGTTGCGGTCGACTTCACGGGAAACCTGCGCCTGTTCTTCCGAGGCGCTGGCGATCACCAGATTGCGTTCGTTGATCTGATGGATCGACTGGGTGATCTGTTCCAATGCCACGCCGGCGGCACGGGCCATTTCCAGGGTGGTCTGGGTGCGCTGATTGCTTTGCTGCATCGAGGAAACCGCTTCGCCGGTGCCGTTCTGGATGCCGGCGACCATTTTTTCGATTTCCTGGGTCGATTGCGCAGTGCGATGCGCCAAGGCGCGCACTTCGTCCGCCACCACCGCAAACCCACGCCCGGCTTCCCCGGCACGCGCCGCTTCGATCGCCGCGTTGAGCGCCAGCAGGTTGGTCTGCTCGGCGATGGCGCGAATCACGTCGAGTACCTTGCCGATGTCGCGGCCCTGCGCGGCGAGGCCTTCAATCATTTGCGCAGTGTTCTGCACGTCATGGGTCATGGTCTGGATCGCGTCGACGGTTTTCACCACTTGATCGCGACCTTCGCGGGCAGCCTGAGTCGACTGGTTCGAGGCTTCGGACGTCGACACCGCATTGCGCGCCACTTCTTCCACAGCGGCGGTCATTTCGTTGACGGCGGTGGCAGCCTGTTCAATCTCGTTATTCTGTTGTTGCAGGCCACGGGAGGCTTCTTCGGTGACCGCGCTCAGTTCTTCGGCCGCAGCGCCCAACTGGGTGGCGGAGCCGGTGATCTGCTCGATGGTTTTGCGCAGGTTGCTCTGCATGGCGGCGAGTGCTTGAAGCAAGCGTGCCGGTTCGTCCTTGCCGTCGACGTCGATGGTCTTGCTCAGGTTGCCATCGGCAATGGTTTGCGCTGCTGCTACTGCTCGGTTCAGTGGCGTGACGATGCTGCGCGTGAGCAACAAGGCCAGCAATACCGTGGCGAGTGCCGCGACGACGGCAACGATGACGATGCCGGTGATGGCGCTGTCGTAATGTTCGCCGGCCTGAGTGGAGGCGGTTTTCGCGTCCGCGGCGTTGATCGCGATCAGTTTGTTGAGCTGCTCGCCCATCTGGTCGGTGCCGTCCTTGATTCGCGTGTTGATCAGGGTGCGCATCTCCTCGACCTTGTCCTGGCGCGACAGCTCCATCATCTGGTTTTGCGCTTGCAGGTAGTTGTCCAGTGTCGCGGCGAACGCCTTGTATTGCGCCAGTTCTTCACCACCGGCGGGCAAGGCGGCATAACTGGCCTGGGCGCTGCGCACTTTGTCCACCAACTCGTTGATCCGCCCCTGGGCATCCTGCAACGCCGATGGCTCGCGGTTGACCAGCACACGGAACGAGAGAATCCGCAGGCGCAGCACGTTTTCCGTCACTTTGCCAAGGTAGGCAACGCTGGGCAGTTGATTGGTCTCCATGTCGATGGAGGCCTGGCGGATGGTCGTCATGCGGTTGACGGCGAACACGCCAAGAACGATCACCAACAAGGCGATAAAGGCAAAACCGAGGAAAGCACGGGGCGCGATGTTCAGATTACGCAAGGACATGGTTGGACTCTCGGGTAGAGGTAACTGCGAGCGTCCTTGCCGTCATCACCGGCCTGTGGAACGGGCTCGGTGTGGCGCCACTATTGGAGGGATTCTGTGTGCGCCTGACCTCTGTATCGGCTGGGCTTTAGGAAGATTTGGTGTAAAGCGAAAATATTTTTCAAGGTGTTTCAGCACTGAAACACCTTGACACTAACCCCCTGTGGCGAGGGGATTTATCCCCGATCGGCTGCGAAGCAGTCGCAAAATCTGAAGACCGTTTTTTTTGCCAAAGTTTGAGGGCTGCTTCGCAGCCCATCGGGGATAAATCCCCTCACCACAATATGTTCAGGGAGTCAGTTATTGAGTTTGGCCATCTGCCAGACCCGGGCGATGTCCGTCGCGCGTTCGCGCAACAGGCGTGGGGCTTCGGCGCAGGCCTGTTCGAGGGTCATCGGCCCGCTGGTCACGGCGAATGCCGCATCAATGCCGTGTTCATAGAGTTCCTGATAACCCTCGCCCAGTGTTCCGGCAATGACGATCACCGGTACGCCGTGTTGCTTGGCCACGCGTGCCACGCCGAACGGCGTCTTGCCGCGCAAGGTCTGCGCGTCGAAGCGCCCTTCGCCAGTGATCAGCAGATCCGCGCCGTTGACCGCTTCGGCCAGGCCCACCAGTTCGGCAACCACCTCGACACCGGCCTGAAATTGCGCGCCGAGAAACGCCTTCGCCGCAAAGCCCAGCCCGCCCGCTGCACCACTGCCCGGTTCATCGCGAACATCCTTGCGCAACGCTTGCGCGCAGAGGTCGGCGAAGTGTCCCAGCGCCTGATCCAGTTGCTGCACCTGCGCCGGTGACGCGCCTTTTTGCGGGCCGAAAATCGCTGAGGCACCGTGCGGGCCGCACAGCGGATTGTTGACGTCGGCGGCGATGTCGAAACGCACCTGGCCCAGACGCGGATCAAGTTCGCTCAGGTCCAGCCGCGCCAGTTGCGCCAGTGCCAGGCCGCCCGGCACCAGTGCCTGGCCTTGCGCATCGAGCAATTTCACCCCGAGCGCCTGCATCGCGCCGGCGCCGCCATCGTTGGTGGCGCTGCCGCCAATCGCCAGAATCACCCGTTGCGCGCCGGCATCCAGCGCGGCGCGAATCAGCTCGCCGGTACCGAAGGTACTGGTGATGCACGCATCGCGCTGCCCCGGTGAGACCAGTTGCAAACCGCTGGCCTCGGCCATTTCGATGATCGCGGTGTGATTGTGTGGCAGCCAGCCCCACGACGCATCGACCGGCGTACCCAGCGGCCCGCGCACCCGGTTGCGCCGCAGTTCACCTTCGCAGGCGGCAAGAATCGACTCCACCGTACCCTCGCCGCCGTCGGCCATCGGGCATTTGACCAGTGTTGCTTGCGGCCAGACTTGCGCCAGTCCCAGCGCAATGGCCTCGGCAACGCCTTGGGCACTCAGGCTGTCCTTGAACGAATCGGGGGCGATGACGATTTTCATGCGAATTCTCCAGTTCCAATGCTCCTCATGCTGCCAGTCGGCATGCGCATTGACGCCTGTCCGCTGCACAAGCGCGGTTGGCGATTATTGTTCATTTCTACAAAAGCCTTGGGCTTGATGCCGAATGTTCTGGCCCTATCGCGAGCAGGCTCACTCCTACAGGGGAACGCATTTCAAGTGTAGGAGTGAGCCTGCTCGCGATGGCGTCTCAGAAAACATACGCTCAGCCCGGATCAGTCTGAGGAAGCAGCTGCACCCCAAGGTACAACGCCAGCATCCCGTCGAGCTTCAGCGGATCAACCCCACTGATCTCGGCAATCCGCTCCATCCGGTAGCGCAGGCTGTTGCGATGAATGCCCAGCGCATCGGCACACGCCTGGCTCTGGCCATCATGTTCACACCAACTGCGCAGGGTCGCGAGCAACTGGCCGTTGCCGTCCTTGGCGATCACCTTGCGCAACGGTTTAAGCAGTTCATCCAGCGCATCATCGTTGCGATGGCGCCAGAGCATCACCGGCAGACGATAGCGATTGAGCGTCAGCAGGCGCGACTGCGGCAACACGTCCCGGCCATAAGCCAGCAGATCGCCGACCCGCTGGTAACAGCGGCGCAGCCCGAGCAGACCATCCGCTTGCCCGCCGACAGCGATACGCAGAATGTTCCAGCCGAGACCATCGAGTTTTTCCAGCAAACGATCATGCTCGACCGTCTGACCCGCCGGCCTGCACCACAGCAGCGATGACTTGGAAGAACTCACACACCAGCTGTCCGGGTAGCGTGAGGTCAACCACGCACTCAACGCCTCGACGGTTTGCCCCGGCCCATGCTCCAGCCCCAGTTCGAACAGGTACGGCACCCGTGTCAGCTGCGGTTTGAGTCCCAGCTGCTGCGCTTCATCGACAAGTCGCGGCGAGTCCCCCGCGTCGCTCAACAGCAACGCCAGCAGGTCATCGCAACGCTGGCGCCGCCATTGCTGCTCGGCCTGCTGGTTGCGCTGACCGACGAGCATTTCGGCAGTCATGCGCACCAGTTCGGCGTAGGTGCGCAATTGCTCCGGCTCGCCGGTAATGCCAAGCACACCGATCAGGCGCTGATCGAGCAGCAGCGGCAGGTTGATCCCCGGTTGCACGCCCTTCAGATGCACCGCAGTTTGCGCGTCGATCTCCACCACCCGCCCGTTGGCCAGCACCAGTTGTGCGCCTTCGTGACGGGTGTTGATGCGCTCCGGTTCGCCACTGCCAAGGATCAGACCCTGGCTGTCCATGACGTTGACGTTGTAGGGCAAAATGGCCATGGCCCGGTCGACGATATCCTGAGCGAGGTCGTGATCGAGTTCGAACATGATCGGCAAAATCCTTAAGAAACGGCAGCGGACGGTTGTTCACCCGCACAGGGTCTGGCGGTAAACCCTGTGCTCAGGCACAAAGACAATCCGGCCACCAGTGACCGAGACTCTCAGGGCGATGCACGTTAACCTGTGCATCGCAAAAAATCATAATAAAGAGAGAGCCGCTATGTCGCAGAGCGCCGCAGCTACCCAGACCATCGACGCCGATAAAAACGCCGTCTACAAACGCATCACCCTGCGTTTGATTCCCTTCATTTTCATCTGCTACCTGTTCAACTACCTCGACCGGGTCAATGTTGGCTTCGCCAAACTGCAGATGCTCGACGCGCTGAAGTTCAGCGAAACCGTGTACGGCCTCGGTGCCGGGATCTTCTTCATCGGCTACGTGCTGTGCGGCGTACCGAGCAACCTGGCCCTGACCCGATTCGGCCCGCGACGCTGGATCGCGCTGATGATGATCACCTGGGGCACGCTGTCGACCTGCCTGTTGTTCGTCACCACGCCAACCCAGTTCTACACCCTGCGCCTGTTCACCGGCGCCGCCGAAGCCGGGTTCTTCCCGGGCGTGGTGCTGTACCTCTCGCAGTGGTTCCCGACGTTCCGCCGTGGACGGATCATGGCGCTGTTCATGTCGGCGATCCCGGTCTCCGGTCTGCTTGGCAGCCCGTTCTCCGGCTGGATCCTCAATCACTTCGCCGCCGGCCAGGGCGGTCTGGCCGGCTGGCAGTGGATGTTCCTGCTGCAAGGCATTCCGACCGTGATCCTCGGCGTGCTCGCCTACTTCCTGCTCAGCGACAGCTTCGCCAATGCCAAGTGGCTGACTGCGCATGAACGTGCGGTACTCGAAGCGGATCAGGCCGAAGACCTGGCGAACAAACCGAAAACCGGATCCGATTCGCTGCTGGCGGTGTTCAAGAATCCGGCGATCTGGGCCTTCGGCCTGATCTACTTCTGTATCCAGAGCGGCGTATACGCGATCAACTTCTGGCTGCCGTCGATCATCAAGAACCTCGGTTTCAGCGACAACCTGGTGATCGGCTGGTTGAGTGCGATCCCCTATCTGCTGGCGGCGGTGTTCATGCTGCTGGTCGGACGTTCGGCGGACTTGCGCAAAGAACGTCGCTGGCATTTAGTTGTGCCGATGCTGATGGGCGCGCTCGGCCTGCTGATCGCGGTGAACTTCGCCGCCAACCCGGCCATCGCCATTCTCGGCCTGACCATTGCGACCATGGGTGCGCTGACCGGTCTGCCGATGTTCTGGCCTGTACCAACCGCCCTGTTGAGCGCGGGCGCGGCGGCCGGAGGTCTGGCGTTGATCAACTCGATGGGGCAGATGGCCGGTTTCCTCAGCCCCTATCTGGTGGGTTGGGTCAAGGACAGCACCGGCTCGACCGATGCGGCGCTGTATTTGCTGGCGGGTGTAATCGTTGGCGGCAGCTTGCTGGCGTTGCGCATGACGCGGACGCTGCGGGCTTAATCATCACGCTTTAAGATCAAAAGATCGCAGCCTGCGGCAGCTCCTACAGGGAAACACGTATTTCCGTGTAGGAGCTGCCGCAGGCTGCGATCTTTTTTTGCTGATTGATTACAGCGTCAGCTATTGCCAATCAGGTAAAAATCCCGCAAAAACGCCAGGATCTTTAAAGGATTTTTACCAATGAGCTCGATTCTCGATCTGGAGATCTTCGTCCGCGTGGCCGATTCCGGCAGCATCTCCGCCGCTGCCCGTGCGCTGGAACTGACACCGGCCGCCGCCAGCATCGCGCTGAAGCGTCTGGAAACCCGCCTCGGCATCCGCTTGCTCGCGCGCTCCACCCGCAGCATGCGCCTGACCGAAGAAGGTCGGCGCTATCTCGACAGCGTGCGCATCGCCCTGTCCGCACTGGCCGAAGGCGAGCAGGCGCTCAAGCAACACGGCGAAGGCCTCAACGGCGTGCTGCAACTGGCGGCGCCGTCGGATTTCGGGCGCAATGTGTTGTTGCCGTGGCTTGATGATTTCAAGCGCGAACATCCGAATATTCAACTGCAATTGCTGCTCAATGATCGGCATGCCGACCTGTTCCGCGAAACCGTGGATGTCGCGCTGCGCTTTGGCGTGCCCAGTGATTCGACGCTGGTGGCGTTGCCGATTCTGCCCGAGCATCGACGGGTAGCCTGCGCCAGCCCGGACTATCTGGCCCGCCATGGCACCCCGCAACACCCCGGCGAATTATGCGAGCACAGTGCCCTGCTCTATCTGCGCAACGGACGCCCCTACAACACTTGGCGCTTCAGTCGCGCAGACGAAACGCTGGAGGTAGAAGTCCACGGCGACTACTTCAGCGATGATGGCGAAGTCGCGCGACGCTGGGCGCTGGCCGGGCACGGCATCACTTACAAAGCCTGGCTGGATGTTGCCGATGACGTCTACGCCGGACGCTTGCTGACCCTGTTCGATGACTGGCAGGGCGAGAGCGTGCCGTTCAATCTGCTTTGCCCGCATCGGGTGCAGGTGTCGGAACGCGTTCGGGTGTTGCAGGCGTTTTTGCAGACGCGTTGCGCAGCGCTCAGCCGATAATTCACTTTGCCGGGTCGGACGCTTCTGGTATTTGATTGGAGTTTTCCCACCGACAAAAGGATTTCGGCATGAGCTATCGCACACTGGGGCACTCGGGGTTGCAGGTGTCCACCCTTACCCTCGGCACGATGATGTTTGGCGAGCAGACCAGCGCCGAGGATTCGCTGCGCATCATCGACAAGGCCTGGGATCAGGGCATCAATTTCATCGACACCGCCGACGTCTACACCAACGGCCGCTCGGAAGAAATCGTCGGCGAGGCGATTGCCCGCCATCGACATGAATGGGTGCTGGCGACCAAGGTCGGTTTCGGTCCGGTGGACGGCGTGCCGAACCGCAGCGGTTTGAGCCGCAAGCACATCTTCAATGGTCTGGAGGCCAGCCTGACGCGCCTCGGCACCGACTACCTCGACATCTATTACCTGCATCGCGAAGACCACAACACGCCGCTGGAAGTCACGGTGTCGGCGATTGGCGATCTGATTCGCCAGGGCAAGATTCGTTACTGGGGCCTGTCGAACTATCGCGGCTGGCGCATTGCCGAGGTGATCCGCATCGCTGACCAGTTGGGTGTCGATCGCCCGGTGATCAGTCAGCCGCTGTACAACATCGTCAACCGCCAGGCCGAGACCGAGCAGATCAGCGCCGCGCAAACCTATGGCCTCGGCGTGGTGCCTTACAGCCCGCTGGCCCGTGGCGTGCTCAGCGGCAAGTACGCACCGGACGTGACCCCGGACGCCAACAGCCGCGCCGGACGTCAGGACAAACGCATTCTGGAAACCGAATGGCGGGTGGAATCGCTGCGTATCGCCCAGCAGATTCAGCAGTACACGCAAGGGCGTGGGGTCGGGATTGTCGAGTTCGCGATTGCCTGGGTGCTCAACAACAGCGCGGTGACCTCGGCGATTGTCGGGCCGCGTACCGAACAGCAGTGGGATGCCTACACCAAGGCGCAGGCGGTGCAGATCACCTCGGAAGATGAAGCGTTTATCGACTCGCTGGTGACACCGGGGCATGCGTCGACGCCGGGTTTCAACGATGTGAGCCATTTTGTGTCGGGCCGTAAACCGCATCAGGGCTAAGCGCTTCGCGAGCAAGCCCGCTCCCACAGGGGATTGTCGCCGGATGCAAACCTTGTATTCGACACCAATTCACTGTGGGAGCGGGCTTGCCCGCGAAAGCGTTGGCCCCGTCACCAAAGATTGCGAGTCTGGCCCCTCTTCGCGAGCTGAGTCACAGTCACAGGTTTTGTGCTTATCTTCAAGATGTGTGGGAAATATTGAGCACTCGGCCAATATTCAGCACAAAAACCACGTATCCTGCGCGCCCTGTTTGATCACCCACCCGCGAGGACAGTTTGTCTAAAGGTATCGCTCTATCGGTTTCAGCCTCGGTGCTGTTTGCCGTCATGTATTACTACACCTCGCTGCTCACCCCGTTGAGCGGCGTGGAAATCTTTGGCTGGCGGATGCTGCTGACCGTGCCGTGCATGACCGTGTTCATGCTGGTCTCCGGGGAATGGCGGCGGGTGCTGGAATTGTTGCGCAAGGTCGCGGGCTATCCGAAGCTGATCGGCGGCCTGATTGTTTCGGCGGCGTTGCTCGGCGTGCAGTTGTGGCTGTTCATGTGGGCGCCACTCAATGGCTACAGCCTCGACGTGTCGCTGGGCTATTTCCTGTTGCCACTGGCGATGGTACTGACCGGGCGCATCGTCTACGGCGACAGCCTGTCGTATCTGCAGAAAATCGCGGTGTTCTTTGCCATTCTGGGCGTGGCGAACGAGCTGTATCAGGTCGGCGGCTTCTCCTGGGCGACGCTGGTGGTCGTCATCGGGTATCCGCTGTACTTCGTGCTGCGCAAACGCCTGAAGACCGACAACCTCGGCGGGCTGTGGGTCGACATGACCCTGATGCTGCCGGTGGCGTACTGGTTTGTGCGCGGTGGCGAACAAGGCTTTGCCGTATTCGATCAGTACCCGGGGTTGCTGTGGCTGATTCCGCTGCTCGGCCTGATCAGTGCTTCGGCGCTGGTGGTGTACATCATTGCCAGTCGCTTGCTGCCGTTCAGCCTGTTTGGTTTGCTCAGTTATGTGGAACCGGTGTTGTTGCTCGGTGTGGCGCTGTTGCTGGGGGAAAGTATCAAGGCGGGAGAGTGGCTGACTTATATTCCGATCTGGCTGGCGGTGGTGGTACTGGTGTTTGAAGGCTTCAAGCACCTGATGCGGCAACGCCGCTCCTGAATGCAAAAGATCGCAGCCTTCGGCAGCTCCTACAGGAAAACTCATTCCAAATGTAGGAGCTGCCGCAGGCTGCGATCGTTTGATCTTTTGATCTTTTGATTTTGAAAAAGCCTGGCATAAGCCAGGCTTTTTTATCGCTTACTCGGTGGTCAGCACACCACGACGCACCTGATCACGCTCGATCGATTCGAACAGTGCCTTGAAGTTACCCTCGCCGAACCCATCATCGCCTTTACGCTGGATGAATTCGAAGAACACCGGGCCCATCAGGGTTTCCGAGAAGATCTGCAGCAGCAGGCGCTTGTCGTCCGGGTTCGACGAGCCGTCGAGCAGGATGCCACGCGATTGCAGCTGATCAACCGGCTCGCCGTGGTTCGGCAGGCGGCCTTCGAGCATTTCGTAGTAGGTGTCCGGCGGCGCGGTCATGAAGCGCATGCCGATCTTCTTCAACTGATCCCAGGTCTTGATCAGGTCGTCGGTGAGGAACGCCACGTGCTGGATGCCCTCGCCGTTGAACTGCATCAGGAACTCTTCGATCTGCCCGGCGCCCTTGGACGACTCTTCGTTCAGCGGGATACGGATCATGCCGTCCGGTGCGGTCATCGCTTTCGAGGTCAGGCCGGTGTATTCGCCCTTGATGTCGAAGTAGCGGATCTCGCGGAAGTTGAACAGCTTCTCGTAGAAGTTGGCCCAGTAGGCCATACGACCGCGATACACGTTATGGGTCAGGTGGTCGATGATCTTCAGGCCGGCACCGACCGGGTTGCGGTCAACGCCTTCGATGAACACGAAGTCGATGTCGTAGATCGAGCTGCCTTCACCGAAACGGTCGATCAGGTACAGCGGCGCACCGCCGATGCCTTTGATCGCCGGCAGGTTCAGTTCCATCGGACCGGTTTCGATGTGGATCGGCTGGGCGCCGAGTTCCAGCGCGCGGCTGTAGGCCTTTTGCGAATCCTTGACGCGGAACGCCATGCCGCACACCGACGGGCCGTGTTCGGCGGCGAAGTACGAAGCGACGCTGTTGGGTTCGTTGTTGAGGATCAGATTGATCGCGCCCTGACGGTACAGGTGCACGTTCTTCGAACGGTGGGTCGCGACTTTGGTGAAGCCCATGATCTCGAAGATCGGCTCCAGGGTGCCAGGAGTCGGCGATGCGAACTCGATGAACTCAAAGCCCATCAGGCCCATTGGGTTTTCGTATAAATCTGTCATGGTGACGCCTCATCATTCTTATCAATTAACCAAAGTTATTTGTCAGTAATGCTGAGGCTGCGGGGCGGTGCGCAGGAGATGCCTCGCACACTGCGGGCGAGGAAGTCACCGTAGATCAGTTGAAACCCGAATATCTTCATTGTCGACCCAAGGCTCTTGCGGGCGAGGCTTCTGCTGCCAGAAGACGATTATTATTGTATGCGTAACCCGATTCTACACAGCGTAAATAGGGTTGTCTGCCCTCTCTATAAAATCCGCCTTTTTCGCATCGGTGCAAGAGCTTTGTTGCACAGGTAAAGCACTGAGCCTGTTTCGCACTCCCCCACCGATCAACAGCTCGTAAGCTGCACAAGCGCCAACGGCCATCTATCATGCGTTTTGACTCCGCTGTTTTCACAGGCGCGCCGTTGCCAGGCCTGCATTCGAGAGTTTCACTCCTTCGCAACAGGATGCGTCCATGCCCTTGACCGTCAGACCCCGCCGCAAACGTAGCGTGCGGATGATTGTGACTCTGCTTTGCGGCGTGTTGCCGGTGCTTCTAGGCACAGGAATTCTGTATATGCAGGCCGAGCGCACCCTGCAGCAAAGCACGCAGAACACCGCCGATGAAGCGTTGCGCCAGTTCGAATTGATGCTCGACAACACCGCTCAGGCCGCCAGCGAACTGCTGCCACTGGCCGGCCAGCCCTGCGACAGCGCCACACTGGCGTTGCGTGAGCAAGTGACGCGCCGCCCTTTCGTGCGCTCGACCAATCTGGTGTGGGACAACAACCTCTATTGCAGTTCGCTGTTCGGGGAGTACAAGGAAGCCGTGAACCCGGGCGACTACACCCAGGGCAAGCTGTGGTTGATGAACGGCAACCCCGTCACGCCCAACACTGCGTTGCTGGTATATCGGCTCAGCGCAGGTCGCGGCGGCGCGCTGACCACACTCGATGGCTATCACCTGAGTAACGTCCTGCGCCTGATCGGCCGGCAGACGTTGCTGTTGTTGCAGGTCGGCGACAACTGGCTGTCCGCCGATGGCAAAGTGCATCAGGGCGCCCTGCCGCCGTTGCCCGTGGCGCAAAGCATGCTGGTGTCTTCGCGTTATGCCTTTAGTGTCGCTGCAGGTTTCCCGCACGGCGAAACCTGGCGCTACATGGCCGATGAATATCCGCCGCTGTTCAGCCTGCTGGTGTTTTTCGGGGTGATCTCGGGCGCTATCGGCCATATCCTGCAGCGGCGCTCCACCTCCCCCAGCCATGAAATGCTGCGCGCACTGGAAGCTGGTGAGTTCATCCCTTACTTCCAGCCGGTGGTGCATGGCGACAGCAGGAAATGGTCCGGCACCGAAGTGTTGATGCGCTGGAATCACCCCAAGGAAGGCCTGGTACGGCCGGATCTGTTCATCCCCTTTGCCGAACACTCGGGGCTGATCGTGCCGATGACCCGCTCTTTGATGCAACAGACCGCCGCCCTGCTCGGCCCGCTGTCTGCGGGCTTCGACAAACCGTTCCACCTTGGCATCAACATCACCGCCAGTCATTGTCACGATCTGCAACTGGTTGAAGACTGCCGCGAGTTTCTTGCCGCGTTCGCGCCCGACAGTATCAGCCTGGTGCTGGAGTTGACCGAGCGTGAACTGATCGAGCCGACCGACGTCACTCTTCAGTTGTTCGAGCAACTGCACAGGCTGGGGGTGATGATCGCCATCGACGACTTCGGCACCGGGCATTCCAGCCTGGGTTACCTGCGAAAATTCAATGTCGACTTTCTCAAGATCGACCAGAGCTTTGTGGCGATGATCGGTATTGACGCATTGTCGCGACACATTCTGGACACGATTATCGAACTTTCGGCCAAGCTTGATCTGGGTATTGTTGCCGAAGGTGTAGAAACCCAGGCGCAGGCCGACTATCTGACCGCGCACCATGTCAACTTCCTGCAGGGCTATCTGTTTGGAAAACCCATGCCTGGCGCCGATTTCATCCACGCATTAAGTCATCATTAACTAAAAAGAATTAAGCCTGGCGCTGCGATTCAACGCACCAAATTGATACAAAAGACCACCGTTGTTACATGACGACAACATCAGGATTTACTCTTGGCGCATTAACTACTACAATTTTTTCAGCCTGTGCAAGATTGGCAGGTGAGCCATTATCACCGAGTCGCTTCAAGGCTCTTGGCTTATAGCTTTGTTTGCGGTTGGTATCAGCCAAACACACTATTGGAGTAAAGATATTGTCCAGACTCGCTGAATTTCGTGCAGCTGAAAATGCCCATCAGGAACAGCTCAAGCAGTTGGAATCGCTGAAGAACGATGCCGGGCTCAAGAAAGAAATCGAATTCGAAGAAAAGCTCCAGGGGCTGATGAAAACCTACGGCAAAGGCCTGAAAGACATCATCGCAATCCTCGATCCGAACCCGTCCAAATCCGGCCTGCAGGCGCCTGCCGCACCGAAAACCCGCCGCGCTCGCGTGGTCAAGGTTTATCAGAACCCGCACACTGGCGAACTGATCGAAACCAAGGGCGGCAACCACCGTGGCTTGAAAGCCTGGAAGGAACAGTACGGTGCTGCCACCGTTGATTCCTGGTTGCGCGGTTAATCTTGCGTCAACAAACCAGCCCTGCTTTATGCAGGGCTTTTTTTTGGACAATATCTAACAAAAGCAACGATTTCCCCCGCGCTAGTTATCAATCCGCTTTAACACCCACAAGCCGTGCGGCTAAACAATTTGCACCGGAATGTTGCTGCGGTAACCAGCGCTAAACTTTGTGCTTAATGCCTTCGGGTATCTAATCCTGCCGGGCTGCGAACAGACGTTTAAAGTTTCACACTGTTTCTCACGGCGACAATTTCGTCAGCGCTGGCCTTATAAACCTCAGCCTGACCCGCGTAAGAAAGTACATACGCTTTATCGGCCTCGACCGCGGCGACCAATGTTTGCGACAACACATGACGGCCATTTTCAGTGATCGTGCAGGTGGTTTCCTGCGCGTCCGAGGAGCCGAGCTTCGCCGGGTGGACTTTGTTGCAAACACTTTGATAGCCGCTCTGGAAGAAGTCCTTTTGAATCGACTTGCGCATTTCCAGCAGAACGCCCTGCACATTGACCTGATGACCGGTTTCCACCTGCGTCATGGTCAACTCCATCACCATGACCTGATTGCCGTCAGCGTCGTTTTTCACTGCACGCTGACGCGAAACCTCAGGGGATGTTTCGGGCAATACCTCCACCTCCCAACCCGCAGGCCAGGTGATGCTCGGCGGATCCGCCAAAACCGGGGCGGCAAGCAGCGACGAGAAAAGGCAAACGAACAGCGCTTTGAACGGTCGGATCATTACCAGAGCCACCCACAGATTGAGCATTAAAGTCTGAGGCTCGGCCGCCCACAGAGCAAGCCGCGCATTCGGTTTGGCGATGCCGCCCCGCATGCGTATCATTGCGCCCATTCACTCGCCCCATTGTTACGGAGGGCCTATGAGCCTGCACGAACTGAACACTTTCCCCGGCGTCACCGCCACGCCAGACAGCGCAACCCGCAACTTCGTCTTCAACCACACCATGCTGCGTGTGAAGGACATCACCCAGTCGCTGGACTTCTACACCCGCGTCTTGGGTTTCTCGCTGGTGGAGAAGCGTGATTTCCCGGAAGCCGAATTCAGCCTGTACTTCCTCGCGCTGGTCGACAAGTCGCAGATCCCGGCCGACGCCGCTGCCCGCACCGAATGGATGAAGTCGATTCCCGGCATCCTCGAGCTGACTCACAATCACGGCACCGAAAACGACGCCGAGTTCGCCTATCACAACGGCAACACCGACCCGCGTGGTTTCGGCCACATCTGCATCTCGGTGCCGGACATCGTTGCCGCGTGCGCGCGATTTGAAGAGCTGGGTTGTGATTTCCAGAAGCGCCTGAGCGACGGCCGCATGAAAAGCCTGGCCTTCATCAAGGACCCGGATGGCTACTGGGTTGAAATCATCCAGCCTGCGCCGCTGTAAAAAGATCGCAGGCTTTGCCAGCTCCTACACATTTCCTGTAGGAGCTGCCGCAGGCTGCGATCTTTTGCTTCACCCATAAAAAAACCCATGATCGCTCATGGGTTTTTTCGTTTCAGCGACTGACGTTTACGCCGGCGCCGAAGTACGGATCAAGTGATCGAACGCGCTGAGGGAAGCCTTGGCGCCCTCGCCCACCGCAATCACGATCTGCTTGTACGGCACAGTGGTCACGTCACCGGCCGCGAAGATCCCCGGGATCGACGTCTCGCCACGGTTGTCGACGATGATCTCACCACGTGGCGACAGCTCGATGGTGCCTTTGAGCCAGTCGGTGTTTGGCAGCAGACCGATCTGCACGAAGATCCCTTCCAGCTCGACGCTGCGCAGTTCGTCAGTCTTACGATCCTTGTAACGCAGGCCGTTGACCTTCTCGCCATTGCCGGTGACTTCAGTGGTTTGTGCACTGGTGATCACGGTGACGTTCGGCAGGCTGTGCAGCTTGCGTTGCAGTACCGCGTCGGCACGCAGTTGCACGTCGAACTCCAGCAGGGTCACGTGGGAGACGATACCGGCCAGGTCGATGGCCGCTTCAACGCCGGAGTTACCGCCGCCGATCACCGCCACACGCTTGCCTTTGAACAGCGGACCGTCACAGTGCGGGCAGTACGCCACGCCCTTGTTGCGGTATTCCTGTTCGCCCGGCACGTTCATTTCACGCCAGCGCGCGCCGGTCGCCAGAATCACGCTCTTGGCTTTCAGCGTCGCGCCACTGGCGAAGTGGACCTCGTGCAGTTCGCCGTTCTTGCCCGGGATCAGCTTGTCGGCGCGTTGCAGGTTCATGATATCGACGTCGTACTGCTTGACGTGTTCTTCCAGCGCAGTCGCCAGTTTCGGGCCTTCGGTTTCCTGCACGGAAATGAAGTTTTCGATGGCCATGGTGTCCAGCACCTGACCGCCGAAGCGCTCGGCCGCGACACCGGTGCGGATGCCTTTACGGGCGGCATAGATCGCGGCCGAAGCACCGGCCGGGCCACCGCCGACCACCAGCACGTCAAAAGCGTCTTTGGCGCTGATTTTCTCGGCCTGACGCTCGCTGGCGCCGGTGTCGAGTTTGGCGAGGATTTCTTCCAGGCCCATGCGGCCCTGGCCAAAGTTCTCACCGTTGAGGTAGATGCTCGGCACGGCCATGATCTTGCGATCGTTGACTTCGTCCTGGAACAGCGCGCCGTCGATGGCGACGTGACGGATGTTCGGGTTTAGCACGGCCATCAGGTTCAGCGCCTGGACCACGTCCGGGCAGTTCTGGCACGACAGCGAGAAGTAGGTTTCGAAGCTGAACTCACCTTTGAGCGAGCGGATCTGTTCGATCACTTCAGCACTGGCTTTCGATGGGTGGCCGCCGACTTGCAACAGGGCCAGCACCAGCGAGGTGAATTCGTGGCCCATCGGGATGCCGGCGAAACGCAGGCTGATGTCGGCACCCGGGCGATTGATCGAGAACGACGGTTTACGCGCATCGGTGCCGCTGTCGATCAGGGTAATTTGGCTCGAAAGACTGGCAACGTCTTTCAGCAGGTCAAGCATTTCCCGGGATTTCGCACCGTCGTCGAGGGAAGCAACGATCTCGATCGGCTGGGTAACCCGTTCCAGGTACGATTTCAACTGGGCTTTAAGATTGGCGTCCAACATACGGGCGATCTCCTGTGTCTTTATTCGAGGCGAAAAAAAGCCCGAGCGAATCTCGCCCGGGCTTTTTCAATGGGCGGTGCAGCTTACTGAAGTAGGTGCGGAGTCCCGCCCTGTGTTGCGTGTCTCACAGACTCAGATCTTGCCGACCAGGTCCAGGGACGGAGCCAGAGTGGCCTCGCCTTCTTTCCACTTGGCCGGGCAAACTTCGCCTGGGTGAGCAGCAACGTATTGAGCAGCCTTGATCTTGCGCAGCAGCTCGGAAGCGTCACGGCCAACGCCGCCATCGTTCAGTTCAACGATTTTGATCTGGCCTTCAGGGTTGATCACGAAGGTGCCACGGTCAGCCTGGCCAGCTTCTTCGATCAGGACGTGGATGTTGCGGGTGTTTACTTGTGTCGGGGATGATATTATGGTGTTGTGTATTTTGCTTT